>CAJMRZ010000080.1 GCA_905215945.1 uncultured bacterium
ATCCAGTGGGGCAACCACGACCTGCTGTGGATGGGCGCTGCGGCCGGTGAGCCCGCCTGCATCGCCACGGTGCTGCGCAACAACCTGCGCTACGACAATTACGAGATCCTTGAGAACGACTACGGCATCTCGCTGCGCGAGCTTGTCGCCTTTGCCGATGCCACCTATACCGCCGGTGAGCCCATCAGCCCGCTGATTAAAGCCATCAACGTCCTGCTCTTTAAGCTCGAGGGCCAGATTATCCAGCGCCACCCCGAATTCGACATGACCAACCGCCTGCTGCTCGACAAGATCGACCACGACACCGGCACGGTCACGCTCGCCGACGGCAGCGTGTGGCCGCTCACGACCAACGACTTCCCCACCGTCGACCCGACGGACCCCTACACGCTCACGCCCCAGGAGCAACACATCATCGACAAGCTCGTGTCCGAGTTTGTCACCGCCGATCACCTGCATCGCCATATCGATTTCCTCTACACCCACGGCTCGATGTACAAGGTCACCAACGGCAATCTGCTGTTCCATGGCTGCGTTCCGCTCAACGAAGACGGCACCTTTAGCAGCATGAACTGCCTGGGTGCCTGGCACGCCGGCCGCGATTATCTCGATTTTTGCGACCACATCGCCCGCCGCGCGTGGCGCGTGGGCGACCGCGATGCCCTCGACTGGATGTGGTACCTGTGGATCGGCTTTAACTCACCCGCCAGCGGACGCCTGGTGCGCACCTTTGAGCGCGCCTATATCGCCGATAAGAGCACCTGGGTCGAGCCGATGGACCCGTACTTTACGCTTACCAAGTCGCCCTCGGTCTGCGATGACATCATGCGCGAGTTTGGCGTCGCGCCCATGGCATGTTCGCCGACCGGACACATCATCAACGGCCACACGCCCGTTAAAACCACCAAGGGCGAACAGCCCATCCGCGCCGAGGGCAAGCTGCTGGTCATCGATGGCGGCTTTTGCCGCGCTTACCATCCCAAGACGGGTATCGCCGGCTATACGCTCATCTCGAGCTCGCGCGGCTGCCGCCTCAAGTCGCACCGGGCCTTTACGACGGTTGCCGAGGCACTTACGCGCAACGTGGACATCGAAAGCGAGACCAACCGTTTTGACCAAGCAGACCGTCGCCGCATGGTGAGCGACACCGATACTGGCGCCAAGATCCGCAGCCAGATCCAGGACCTGCGCCAGCTGCTCGATGCATATAGAAACGGTGCTATCGAGGAGCGCGCCTAGCACCACCCGCGGGGATTGGCTAAACTTGCTGAGTTTGTCATCCCCGCGGCGCTTCGGCGCCAGCTTAAGGCAGGTACCATGCAAAAGCTCCTTGCGCAGATCATGAAATTTGGCGTCGTCGGTGTCATTGCCACGGTTATCGACTTTGGCATTATGAATCTGCTCCACTACGGTCTCGGCCTCAACATCCTAATCGCCAACACCAGCGGCTTTATCATCTCGCTCATCTTTAACTACCTCGCAAGCATGAAGTACGTGTTTGCGCACAAGGAAGGCATGAGCCGCCGCCGCGAGTTCATCATCTTTGTCGTGCTGTCCGTGATCGGTTTGGTGCTCAACGACGGCATCGTGCTGGCGCTCAACGCCGGCCTGGGACTCGAGGCCAATATCGCCAAGATCTGCGCCACCGCGCTTGTCATGGTCTACAACTTTGTGACCCGAAAAATCTTCCTGGAGGGCGACGAGACAAAATAGCTCGAAACCCCTGCAGCATTACGGCGCCCACGGACGACGCACACTCAGCGCAGTATCGTCCGTGGGTGTCGCTCGTTTACGGGCAAATTTTCAACGTTTGCGGATTAGCTCTTGAAAATTTGGCGAGTTCATATAGTTCTTGGCAAAGACCTTACGTTTCCCTTGTAAAAGCTCTAAAGTATCCTCTGCTCGATTCATCAACGCATTGGATGTGATTACGTGCGCAAGGCGCTGGCACAACCTCATACCAAGCAGTTCCTCAAGTTTGCTGTCGTGGGTCTTATCTCCTTTGGCATCGACTGGGGCATGCTCATTGCGCTCGTCGAGCTGTTCCACCTCGACTTTTTGATGAGCACCACGGTTTCGTTTATCACGTCCGTCGTGGTCAACTACTGGCTCAGCATGAAGTACGTGTTCGACCACCGCGAAGGCATGAGCCGCAAGCGCGAGTTCACGATCTTCACCATCCTGTCGGTGATCGGCCTGGGCCTCAACGACCTGTACATGTTTGTGGGCGTCACGTTTTTGAGCATCGGCTACCAGGCCATGAAGGCCATCGCCACGTTCCTCGTCACCTGGTACAACTACTTCAGCCGCCGCTTCTTCCTCGAGGGCGCACGGTCATAGTCGATTCACTATTTGCTTGAATGTATAACCGGTTGGAATTCCCATTCCAACCGGTTTTTTGTTTGCAGAGAGACCCGGCGGCCCAGTCCCATTCGCATGAAAAACGGGCGGCCCGGATGTTTGTCCGAACCGCCCGTCTGGCGCGCTATGTCGAGGCCTCTAGCCCGTTACGTAATACCAAACGACGTTGTCGCCATTGGAGAGAACGTAGTTGCTGCACGCCGTCATGGGCGATGTGCCGTTGACGGAGTACATCCAGCCGCTCGTGCCGCCGTGCTCCTTCTCGGCCAAACCGCCAATCGCGGAAACGTACGTGCCGTACGACGAGCCATGCGCGTTGACAGAAAGGCCCAGCGCACACAGGGCATCGTAAACGGTAGCGCCTTCGTTAAAGGTAAAGGTGCCACCAGAGGACACAGGATTGCCCACGGCGCTCGATGTGACCGAAACCGTTACCGTAACGTAGTTGGACTCCTGCGAGCCGCTCTGGCCGCCCGAGGAGGCGTTTCCACCATTAGAGGATGAGGCTCCATTAGACGACTGGCCACCGCCCGAAGAAGCACCACCAGACACCTTGGAAGTATCGCCGGCTCCCGTATTCTGGGCAGCGGATTTATCGCCAGACTTCTTGCCGTCCTGGTCCTCGGACTTCTTGCTATCCGAGTTTTTGTCCGATTCCTTGTTTGAAGACTCGGAATCGTCCTTGGCGTCGTTCGAACCCTTGGGCTCGTCTTTTGCATCATTCGAAGATTTGGAATCCTTGGAACTGGCCTCGCCCGAAGTCGTAGTCGAGCCAAACCCCTTGGTGTCCTTGGCGACGACGCTCTCCCCCGTCACGGACTGAAAAATCCAATCAACGGACCAGGCGCCGCTCTCGGAGGGATGGACAAAGCCCAGCGAGACGACGATCAGAATGGTGCACGCGGCAGCAAGAACGCCAAGGAGCGCCTTGCGACGAGAGGCGGACGCCGCCGAAGCGGCGCCCTTTTGCTTTGGATCATCGAGCTGGATAAACGAGGAGTCGGGCTGTTGCCCGTTGGTCTCCTTGGGCTTATCGGGCATTACCGTCACCCTTGCCGCGCTTGGTCAGCACGAAGACGGCGATGAGCGCAAGGCCAATCACGCCGGCGGCGATGCCAACGATGGCGAGCGGGTTGGTGCCCGTCTCCTGCTCGGAAGCACCAGAGGACTTCTTAGCAGTGGTCGTGGAAGCAGCGCCCGTATCGGACTTGGAATCGGACTTCTTGTCGGACTTGCTGTCCTTCTTCTCAGACTTCTTCTCATCCTTCTTGTCGGACTTATCGGAGCCCTTCTTGTCGGACTTGTTTTCCTTGGTCTCGGTCTTGGTCGACACCGTCGTCTTGGTCACCGGCTTCTGACCCGGGGCGACAGCGCCGCCAGCCTGCTGGCCCTTCGTGCCGGAGCCGGAACCCGTGTCAGCGCCAGCACCGGAACCGTTACCAGCGCCACCATTGCCGCCATTGGAGCCAGAACCGCCATTGCCGCCAGGGTTAACGGCATTCTTGGTCCACTTGGCATACAGCGTCAGATCGGCCGTCACCGGCGTGCTAAAGTCATACGCCTGCGTGCAAGCCTCATCGGTATACCAACCGCCGAAAGCGTAGCCATCGCGCGTCGGATTGGCCGGCTTGACCAGCTTGCCATCGGCCGTAGCAACAAACTTAGTGTCGCAAGCAGACCCGCCGTTGGAGTTAAAGGCAACCGTCCAAGACTCGACAGCTCCAAGTTTAAACAGCGTGCCCGAATCATTAATGTAGTAGAGATTGCCAGAAGCATCGGCAATGACCGGAGAGTCGCAGTGCTGGTAATGGCCAGCCGCATCATAAATCTGCGTCGCCTCTGCATCGCCGAGCGTATAGCGATACACGCCACCACCAGCAGAGTAGTTGACGTAATCCTTGCTATCCGCGCTGTTAACGGTGAAGTACACATGGGTCTTTCCACCCTGAACACTCACCAGCGGAGTAGCAGCAATACCGTTGAGGCCAGCCGGCAGCGCCTTGCCGTCAGCAGCGGTGACCATCGTGGTCTTACCGGTCTTCAGATTATAGAGAGCCAGAGCAGAGCCAGTAGCCGTCTGTCCGCCGACAATCAAGTTTTCGCCAGCCACCGCCGGTGCGCTCATGTTATTCGTAAGACCCAGGTCGACCGTCTTCTGCTCGCTCAGCACGCCCTTCGCCGAAAGCGAAATCACATGGAGCTTTCCATCGTGCGTCATCTGATAGAAGGTCGAACCATTGGACGGATCGGCGACACAGTCGGCGTTCGCGAGAGCGCCGAGCTTCATGGTCGAAACGACATCGCCCGTCGTCTTATCAATGCACTTAAGCGTACCCGCGCTCGTAGGAACGATGGCATACTTATCCGTCAAAGCCGCACCAGTCCAGTAATAGCCCTCGGAAGCGTCAATGTTCTGCCAAGAGACTTCGCCCGTGGCAATCTTGATACGCTTAAGGGAGCCGTTGCCGTAGGTCGCGTTGTAATTCTCGTCATACGAAATATCGACCGAGCCTACATAGACGTACTCGCCGTCCGAAACGACGGTGCAGGAGCTCTGCGTCAAGTCCGTCAAACCGGGCGTCAGCCACTTGCAGATCAGCTTGTCTGCAGTAATCGCCTGGACCGCACCGCCGTTGAGCGGAACGATGATAAGGCCATTGGTGTAGATCGGACGAGAGGTATAACTCACCTTGGAGGCAAGCGGCGCAGAGGCAACCTTTTTGCCCGTGGACGAATCGATCTTAATGAGCTCGTTCTCGGTCGCGATGTACACAAAGCCGTTAGCGATGACAGGCTCGCTGCAGTTGGCATACTGCTGGCCAGACTCGGCCTTCCAATCGAAGGCCCACTTAAGACCGGCGGCCTGCGCAGGCGTCTTGGCATCCGTTACGGTCGAACCGTTGCCACTGTTGCCGTAGCCGGCCCACTCGACATCCCAATCAGGAGTCGTCGCACTCGGGTCCACGACAATCTTGTCGGGATCGGGCATGGGCGAATTATCGGTGGTGTAGGCAAACGTAACCTTGTCGCCGCTCTTGAGCGTGACCTGGTTGGCGCAGAGAGATGAGGGCTCTCCGTTGATATACAGATGCCAATATTTATTGGTCGCACCATCCCAGCCATACGGCTTGTGATCGAACGGCGAAGTAATGGAATTGAGGAACCAGTAAGCACCATTCTGGGAGGCGTTGTAATCAACGCCCTTCGCCTTCAGAACCGCCTCAATAAGGTCTTGGGCCGTAGAACCTTCGGGCAGGGAAACATTGCTTGCCGAGCCCCAGCGAGTATTGTTGCCGTTGACATCGGGGCCGATAACATCGACAGACCCAAGAACCTGGCCAGGAAGGGCATCGGCGTCAGCACCATACATAAAGGTGATGGCATCGCCCTCTTGGAGCTCGTAGGCACCGGCGCCAACGTCGGCGAACTTGCCATTTACGTAGAAGCGCCAATAGCTATTGGTCGCAGCATCCCAGCCATAGGACTTACCATCGAACGGCGAATAAATGCCGTTGAGGAACCAGCCCCAAGACGATTCGCTAGCATCAAGCTTAAGGCCGGTCTGCTCAAGGAGATCCTTAGCAGTGGAGCCTGCCTTGAGACTCGTCTGACCCGTCGAAGCCCAAACCCGCTGCTTGCCGTCCTTATCCTTACCGAGAACCTGAACAGAAGCATGGACAGAATCGGAGGGCAGCTGGTCGCCCCAGCCACCGTAGAACCACGTAACGGTATCGCCGACATGGATGGTGACATTGTCCGCCGTATAGTCACTCGACTTGCCGTTGATGAACAGTTGCCAATAGGTCGAATAATCTTGGGGCGTACCCAGCTCAACACCGTTGTACTTAAGGCTCAGAATGAAGGAGCCCGCAGCAACGGCGTCAATATCATTCGCCTCGAGCGCGGCCTTCGTAAGGTCAAGCGCGCTCGAACCGGACGTCACCACATACTGCGCGTTATCGACCCAAGTCTGAGTCTTGCCCTGGGCATCGCGACCAATGACGGTCACATTTGCGGCAACCTGGTCCTTAACGACAGGGGACGCGCTACCAGCCGTATAGGCAAACTCAATCTTCTGCCCTTGGGTGAGCTTGACGCTGCTCGCGCCAACCGAGGAAGACGCGCCGTCGACGAACAGCTGCCAGTAGGCATAAGTCGCCGGATCGAAGGCAAGCGTACGGCCATCGCTCGGGGATGTGATGCTTTTGAGGTAGAAACCGTATGCCGTGTTCGGATCGTAATCCGCCTTGAAGCCCGTCTTCTGCTGCAGCTTAACGAAGGCATCCGCAGCCGTCGCGCCCTCGTCGAGCTTGAGTTGCGTAGGTGCCACCCAGGTCTGAGCCTTGCCGTCGGCATCGGTGCCGATAATCGAGAACGAGACCTCGACTTGCTTCTTGGCGACATCGCCGGTTTCTGTCGGGTTCTCTGTCTGGACGGCAGCCGCGGCGGCAGATCC
>CAJMRZ010000081.1 GCA_905215945.1 uncultured bacterium
GACATGCGAGGGCGGGCGTCGAATTCTGCATAAAGCAGGAGCGCATCTAAACCAGGAACCCTATAACGAGATGGTGGCGACTGCACTTCACCGTCGCATCCTGAACACTTACGATTATGTACCCTATTCGCTCGAAGGCGCGGGCACTTCCGCCTTGAGCACATGCAGTGTCTTCTTAACTGACGAAGAAGAATATGTCCCTGCGTTCTATGTAAACCAGCATGCAAATGCAGACGAGCGACTAACCGATTACGAACGGTATGTAGCAAACTGCGAGGAGCTTGGAGCGACAGATATAAAAGACGCCCTTGGCCGCATGATCGTATGCGATGACATCATTGCCAACTACGATCGTCATTGGCGCAACTTCGGCCTCGTGCGAAACGTCAACTCACTGGTCTGCAGACCAGCCCCCATCTTCGATTCGGGCTCATCACTCTGGTGCAACATATCACTAGAGGAGCTTAGGGCGGGAGAGCACAGTTTTACCAGTGCGCAATTTCATTCAAGCCCCGCCAAACAAATGTTGCTCGTCGAGGACATGGGCTGGTTTGACGGCGACAAACTCGAAGGCTTCGTTGACGAGGCAATCGAGATTCTGTCCAGAAACGACGCGCTCGCGGCAAGGCTGCCATATCTAAAAGAGGCGCTTACATGGCGCCTCCGTAGAATGATCGACATCGCTGAATGGAGTTAGCGAGACAGCGTCGCGCCGTCAGCTCACCTACCTCCCGCGAAGGGCCTTGAGCTTGGCCAGGGCATCGGGGCTCAGGCGGCTGCCCAGGGTCATCTTGATCTGCGGGGCTTCCTCGGCCTCGTGCACGTCGTTGTCGATCTGTTTGATCTCGTCCACCAGCATGCGGCTCGAGATGCGCGTAACACCCTTGCCCATGACGACGGCCTGGATCGTGCCGTCGCTCGACACCACGGAGCACGCGCGGCCTTCCTCGCGCGCCTCGATGCAGAGCTTCTGTACCACGGTATCGGCAGAGACGCCCGTCGGCGAAAACTCGATGCGCACGCCGCGGGCCGGCAGGTTGGGGCGCTCGCTGGAGATATTGCCCGCGCCGTCAAACACAATCACAGCCTCGTAGCGGCCCTGGGCAAACGCCGCAACATCGTTGATGAGTGCGGTGCGCGCCATATCGTGGACGTCGCTGGAATACGGATCGTCGGAATGGTCGTAGACGAGCTTTTCGTAGCGCGGCGTGCAGTGAATCACGTTGTAACCGTCGACCACCAGCAGCTCGGGCTTATTGGAGTGCACCGTCGAGACCGGATCGGCGATGGCCTGCGCAAACGCATTGCCGCCCACGCCGTAGGTCGCGGCCGAAACAATCGGCTTGGCCGAGCCCTCGCCAAAGCGCTTGGCCTTGGACTTGGCGCGGTTCTTCTTGGACATGCGCTACTCCTCCCCCATGAGCTCGCCGGCATTGCGGCGCAGCCACTCAAAGCACAGCGCGGTGGTCGCCTGGGCAACGTTGAGACTCTCGGTCATGCCGCGCTGGGGAAGCTTGGTCAAGAAGTCGCATTTCTCGAGCACCAGTCGCGAGATGCCGTCGCCCTCGGAGCCCATGACGAGCGCCACGCGGCCCTCGAAGGGAGCATCCCAGCAGCTGCCCTCGGCGTGCTCGGAAGCGCCACCCACCCAAAAGCCGGCGGCCTTGAGGTCATCGAGCGCACGGGCAATGTTGGGAACCTGCGCGATGGGCAGGTGCATGACGGCGCCGGCAGAGGTCTTGTAGCTGCCCACGGTCACGCCGGCGGCGCGCTTGTTGGCGATGATGACGCCCGCGGCGCCCACGACCTCGGCGGAGCGCACGATGGCGCCAAAGTTGCCGTCGTCGGTCACATGGTCGAGCACGACGACGAGCGCCGGACCGTCGCCCGCACGGTCGAGGATATCGGCAACATCGGCATAGGGGAAGTTGCCAACCTCGAGCGCAATGCCCTGGTGAGCGCCATGGCTCGACAGCGCATCGAGCTGCGCGCGCGGCACATACTTAATGCGGACGCCCGCGGCGTTGAGGTCGTCGACCAGGCGCGACAAGGCGGCATCGCGCTCCCCGCCCTCGGCGATGAGCGCGCACTTGACAGGAAAACCGGTACGCAGCGCCTCGGCGGCAGCACGGCGACCTTCGATAAACTCGCCCTTGGGAACCTGGACGTTATCGCGGCTACGCTCGCGCTGCGGGCGAGCAGCCTGTGAGCGCTCGCGCTGGCCCTTGGGAGCGGCAGCGCGGTCATTGCGGCGAATCGGACGCGAGCCAGAAGCAGCCTGCTTGCCTCCACGAGGCGCACGCTTGCGATTGTCGGCCATAAGACGGCCTCCTTAAATAGAAAACGAACAAGAATCGACCGTCCGAGCCACGGCACCTTGCCTTTCAATCGTCGGGCATGACCACCAGGTCTATGCCTTCCTCTTTCAAGGCAATCTGCAACACCTCGAACGGTCGACAAATACTAGAGGGTCTTAATACGAGTACCCGCGGCCGTATCCTCAATCGTCAGTCCCAGGTCCTTGAGCTGATCACGGATGGCATCTGCCAGATCCCAGTTCTTGGCGGCGCGGGCCTCGGCGCGGGCCTCGAGAATCTTGGCAGCGGCCTCGTCCACGTCGTCACCCGTGTAGGCGACCAGGCCGGCGGCAACGCCCAGCAGGCCCAGCGGCAACTCGACCTTGGGCTCGGGAAGCTCAACGCCAAACGTATCGAGCAGCTCGGCCAGCGTATCGGCGGCAGCCAGGACTGCGGCCTTGTCGGCAGCATCGCCCGCCTGCTCCAGGTACTGGTTGCACTCGGTCACAAAGCCAAAGACAGCACCCATGGCACCGGCGGTGTTAAAGTCGTCGTCCATGCACTCCTTAAAGGTGGCACGGGTCTCGGCGGCCTTGGCGGCAAACGCCTTGGATGCTGCCTCATCGGCATCGGCCGTCGCATGGTTCGCGGCCCAGCGCAGGTTCTCGACCGTACCGGCGATACGCGTGAGCGAGTTCTCGGCACCCTCCAGGCGCTCCCAAGAAAAGTCGAGCGGCGAGCGATAGCTCGTCTGCAGCATCAGCAAGCGCAGAGCCGCGGCAGAGTGCTGCTCGAGCACCTCGGCCAGCGTAAAGAAGTTACCGAGCGACTTGGACATCTTCTCGCCGTCAACCAGCAGCATGCCCGTGTGCATCCAGGTGTTGGAGAAGCCCTGGTGCCAGGCGCAGGTGGCCTGGGCGCACTCGTTCTCGTGATGCGGGAAAGCAAGATCGGAGCCACCGCCGTGGATATCGATCGGGGTACCCAGGTAGCGATGCACCATGGCGGCGCACTCGGTGTGCCAACCGGGACGGCCCTCGCCCCAGGGGCTCGGCCAGCTGGGCTCGCCGGGCTTGGCGGCCTTCCACAGGGCAAAGTCGAGCGGGTCGATCTTGTCCTCGTTCTCCTCGATGCGCGCACCAACCATAAGGTCGTCGATGTTGCGGCCCGAGACCTGACCATAGTTGGGATCGCTACGCACGGCAAAGTACACATCGCCGTTATCGGCTGCGTAAGCGTGGCCCTGCTCGATAAGCGTCTTGATCATGGCGATCATGGGGCCGATCTCCTTGGTGGCGCGGGGGCGCACATCGGGATCGAGCACGTTGGCGGCGCGCATGACGCCGATGAACTTGTCGGAGAACTCCGTCGCGACCTCGGCAGCCGTACGGCCCTGCTCGTTGGCGCGCTTGATGATCTTGTCGTCGACATCGGTGAGGTTCTGGGCGAACGTGACCTCGTAGCCGCTCGCGATGAGCCAGCGTCGAATCACATCGAAGCTGATGAACGTGCGGGCATTGCCGATGTGGATGTTGTCGTAGACCGTGGGGCCGCACACGTACATGCGAACCTTGCCGGACTCGATGGGCTGGAACTCTTCCTTTTTATGGGTAGCGCTGTTGTAGATACGCATTCGTTACTCCTTAACGGTTTTCTGTAGCAGGCAGACGGCCCAGGCGCCGATTCCCTCGCCCTGGCCTTCCCAACCGAGCTTTTCGGTCGTAGTGGCGGCGACGCCTACATTTTCGACGTCAACGCCCAGGGCATGGGCAAGGTTGGCGCGCATGGCATCGCGGTGCGGGGTGATCTTGGGTTGCTGACAGGCAATGGTGCAATCGGCATCGACAAACTCAAAGCCCAGCTCGCGCGCATAGTCCATCACGCGAGCGAGCAGCACCATCGAATCAGCACCCTCGTAGGCAGGATCGGTGTCGGGGAATAGCTTGCCGATGTCTCCCCCGCGGCAGGCGCCCAGAATGGCGTCGGCCAAGGCGTGCGCGAGCACATCGGCATCCGAGTGGCCCAGCAGGCCGCGCTCGTAGGGAATGTCGACACCGCCAATGATACATCGACGCCCCTCCACCAGACGATGAACGTCGTAGCCATGGCCAATGCGCAGGTTACTGAACATGGGGAAGATCCTCTCCCTCGGCCATGCGACCGAGCAGAATCGCGGTTACGGGACGCAGGTCCTCGGGCACCGTCACCTTAAGGTTATCGCGCGGGCTCTGGACACAGCGGACGCGCCCGCCCATGCGCTCGACCAGCGACGAATCATCGGTGCCGATAAAGCCCTCGGCAATGGCTGCAGCGTGGGCGCGCTTCATAGCATCGACGCTAAAGATCTGCGGCGTCTGCGCGGCCCAATAGAGCTCACGCGGCGGCGTCTCGACGATATTATCGCCATCGACGATCTTGAGCGTGTCAATCGCGGGCTGGCCGCACACGACACCATCGAGAGCACGGTCGCTCACGAGCACGTCGATAGCGTGGTCAATGGCCTCGGTCGTAATGAGCGGACGAGCGCCATCGTGAATGGCGACGTATTCAAAGCCCGCCGGAACCGCATGCACGCCGGCACGGGTGGAATCCTGACGGGTATCGCCGGCATCGGCAAAGCTGATGGGCGTGTCATAGTCAAACGGGTCGATGGCCAGGCGGCGCATCTCGGCACGGCGCTCGGCAGGGCAAACCACCACGATGTGGCCAACCTTATCGCTACGGTCAAATGTGCGGATGGACCAGCTCATAAGCGGACGGCCCGCCACATTGACGAGCTGCTTGCCACCGGGGTTACCAAAGCGCTGGCCGCTGCCACCGGCAACGACCACGGCGCATACGGGCGCCATTATGCGTTCCCCTGTTTGGTGCCCTTCATGCGGTACAGGGAGTCCGCAAGAATGGCAGGGTTGTTAACGCCAAAGTCGCCCAGGCGCTCCGGATCCTCGCTGATGTCGTCCATGAGTTCCTGCAGCGAGCCGTACTCGTCGACGATCTTCTCGGCCACGCCGTCGCGCACGACGGACACGCGCGAAAGCGTGCGCAGGCCCAGCGGCGTCATGACGGAGTCCTCGTCCAGGTCGTCGTAACCCAGAACCGCCGCCACATGCTGTGGGTCGGACAAGTCCTTAGGCGTCATGCGGCTAAGCTCGGCGCGAATCTTCTCGGCGTTTGCCTCGGAGGAATCGCTCGCATAGTCGCGGATCATCAGGTCGTATTCGGTATCCATGCTGGAGCCAGCGAGCTGCTCGAGCTGCATCTGCACGAGCTTGCCCTGGTTGCCCAGCTTGACAATGCAATCCTTAAGCTCGGTCTTTGCCTGCTGCATGATCTCGAAGCTCGAGAAAATACCGGTAATGTCGGCGAGCGTGACGTAGTCGTCGAGCTCGAGGGCCGTCAGGCGCAGCAGGGAGCGATCGAGCGACTGACGGGTAGTCTGGAGCGTGGCGACGAGCTGGTTGACCGAGCTCATGATGGTGGTAACGGGCTGGATCTCGTAGCTCTTGCCGTGAACGTACACGTTGACGACGGCACGACGAGCCGAAACCGAGATCACGATGGCATCGGTGAGCACCGACATGCGGGCGGCAGTACGGTGACGCATGCCCGTCTCACTCGTGGCGAGCGAGGGATCGGGATTGAGGTGGAAGTTGGCGCGCAGGATCTGGGTGAGGTCACCATCGATAACGATGGCGCCGTCCATCTTGGAAAGCTCGAACAGGCGGTTCGAGGTAAACGAAATGTTGAGCGGGAAGCCGTCGTTACCGGCAGCGAGCACGTTTTCGGTGTCGCCGACGCAGATAAGGGCGCCAAGGTGACCGGCAATGATCATGTCGAGGGCGGTGCGGATCGGCTGGCCGGGGGCAGTCAGGCGAATAGCCTGTTCCATACGTTTTTGCAGCTCGTTCTTATCCAAGGCATCGCTCCCATCGTATACGCTCCATAAACGTCAATAAGTTTCTCACGGTTTGCCCCTGTGACGCCCGCAAAATCCGATGCTTACAGAATGAGCGAACGCCGCTTAGGTAGCTCATTTGGGACGTGTCTCTATAGTTTTGTCAACCGCGTGCTTCGCGCCATTTCGGCATGACGCATCCGGGCGCCTGGCGCCCCCGCTTGGTTTCCTCTTCGGTTGATCCCGCCGCCCGCTAGGCCGCGTACGGGACGGCGTCGCGCATGATCGCATATATGACCTTGAGCCTCTTCCTCGCGACCGCCTTCAGCGCCTTGCTGTGCCTCATCCCCCTCGCCCTGCACTCCCCGTAGTACCTCCCGAACCTGTTGTCCGTGCCGATGAGGGAGTTGCAGCTGAATATGAGCAGGTTCTTGAGCTGCCTGTTCCCGCCGTGCTGAGGCGACGTCGACCTGATGCTGCTCCCGGAGCGCCTGTCTGACGGCGCCACGCCGCAATAGCTCGCG
>CAJMRZ010000082.1 GCA_905215945.1 uncultured bacterium
AAAGGCGGAATAGACGTGCAGTTGCGTAGTGGCTTGCTTGTTCATTTGATACTTCCGATGGCAATTTTGGCCTAGCGGGCGGCGGAATCAACCGAAGATGAGGCGCGTTGGCGCCGGGCGTCCAGATGCGTCATGCTGAAAATAGATGAAGCGTATGATTGACAAAACCATAGAGCCCGTCACAAATTGACTACTCCCAATGCTAGTCGTGGAGGGCGGTGCCGAGGAAGTCGATGTCGAAGGGCACAGCTTCGGCAAAAGCGTAGTCGCCGTCGCTGGCGATGAGCAGGTAGTTTTCCTCGCCGCCGAACTTCGCATCGCCACATGGGACCACCCAGGCGTGGGCGAATACCTCGAGTGCCGTGGCAGCGCAATCGCGCAGGAACGTCACATCGCTCCCCTCGCTTGCGCTCACGATATTGGCAACGTAGACGCCACCGACATTTAGGCTGCCCCGCACCAAACGCAACGCTTCAACCGTCGCCAGCTCGCGTACGGGCTCGGCACCGCCAAAGCAATCGCTCACGACCACGTCGTAGCGACGATGGCCCACACTCGTCACGCCCAGATACGAGCGAGCCTCAGCAGTAATCACCCGCAAGCGGTCGCCCACCGTGCGCTCCAGCTCGTCCAGATAGAACCAACGGCGCGCCAGGCGCGTAATCTCTCCGTCATACTCGATAACGTCCATGCGCAAGCCCTCGTGCGACATCAGCGCAAACTTGGGATAGGCAAACCCGCCGCCACCCAGCATGAGCATACGGTCGATGCCGTGACCATAAGCGTCGTGCATTGCACCCTCGGCCTCAAACACGTCGTCAAACGCACGATAGTACACAAAGACGGGCTCAGCCCAACGCTCGCCAACGTAACTCGCGCTTTGGTAGACGCCGCCTTGCACCAATACGCGGACTTCGTCGCCGCCCTCGTCGTGCACGCGCTTCACACGCGCCAGCCCGTTGCGGGTACGCGCGACCTGCAAACAGGCAGCGCGAACAGCGACGGCGGCTGCGCCAAGCGCCGCGGCTCCCAGGGCAACGCCGGCAACGACGCCAGCGGAAACACTCGGCTTGTTCATCTAGAGCTCCTTTTGCAGATAAAGGCCATGGTCATAAAATCCAAGATGGCGATAGTACTCGCGTGTGCCAATCGCGCTAATCACGTTGATACGCGCATAACCCGCATCCCGGGCAATCTCGCACGCACGTTCTACGAGCAAACGCCCCAACCCGTGATGCTGCGCCGCCTGGCCCTGGTCGCCCACGCGTGCCGCCATGCCATACACGTGCACCTCGCGAATCATCGCCTCGTCCGGCGTCGTCGGCAACTCGTCCGCATGCGCGGCAACAAACGAATGGTCGGGCAACGACAACCGCAAAAAGCCCGCGATCTTGCCCTGCGGTGTCACCCACTGCAAAAAGCGCTCGTGCGTCACCGGCGTCTCGTACGCCACCTCCTCATCAAGAGATAGCTCATCCAGGTCGGCACCCGCCGTACTGATCTCGCGGTAGCGAATCTCGCGCACCGTCGCACCGTCACCCCGAGCAGCCAGGCGGTTCTCAACGAGCTGACGCAGGTTGGGTTTCTTGTTGCCCACCATAATGTCGTCGGAACTAAAGTCGCGGATCATGCGACTGATACGGCAGAACGCCGGCGTCACCACGATGTCATCGGCCAGCACGTCGAGCAGCTCCTCCTCGGTATAGGGGCGCCACTCGCCGCGCTCGTAGCAGCCCACCAGACGCGAGCCCTCGATGAGCGCACACGGGTAGACCTTGACCTCGTCGGGCATAAAGGCCCCCTCAGTCATAAAGTGCTCGTAGTCGCGCTTGTCCCCCTCGGGTGTGGCGCCCAGCAAGTTGAGCATAAAATGCGCATGGATCTTAAAGCCAAACAGGCGCGCAAGCGAAAACGCCTGCTCGATCCGAGCCACCGAAATGCGACGCTCGTTGATATCGAGCAAATGTTGGTCGAGACTCTGAATACCCATCTGGATCTTGGTGCAGCCCAGGCGGCGGATGAGCGTAAGGGTCTGCGGCGTTACGGCATCGGGGCGCGTCTCGATAACGAGTCCCACCACGCGATGCTTCGCCGTCTCGTTGATGCGCTGCTGGCGCTCGAGCTCCTCCATCGTTGCTGTCTGCCACTCGGCGACCTCGCCCCACGGCGTGCCCTGGCCGTACAGACGACGCACCGCGCGGTTATAGCCACCCACGGCAGTATCCACACGCCCTTGCTCGTCGGCAACGCCGCTCGCAAGCTCAACCTCATCAGTCGTAATACCGGCAGCCCTATAACGTTCGCGACGTTCCGCCACCACCGGCGGCAGCGCATCGGCGGGAGCGTCATCGAGCAGGCGCCCTGCCTCGGCACGGCTGATGCCCGGACGCGCCAACATGGGGTTGGCCGCCACGCCCGCCACCGCATCATCATTGAGCGCACGAAAGAGCTCCGACATAAACCATGCCTGATACCCTTGCGGATAGTCGCTCCAGGTACCGCCAAGAACGATGAGTTCTATCTTGTCGGTCGCATGCCCCATCTGCGAAAGCGCGGTCAGACGAGCGCTCACCTGCAGATACGGGTCAAAGCAATTTTGCTCCGCACGGGCGCATGCCGGCTCGGCGTGCAGATAGCTCTTGGGCATGCGCAGATCGTTGGGGCAAAACAGGCAATCGCCCGAGCACGGCCACGGCTTGGTGATGACGGTAATGGTCGCCACGCCCGAGGCCGTTCGGCGCGGCTTCATACGCAGCACCTGCAGCAGTTGACGTTCCAGATCGGAATCGACATTCCACGCAGCCCAGCGAGCCGGCTCCTCACGTTTAACCCGCTGGTAGAACGGCAGCAGACGGCGCTTGGCCAAATCGCGTTTGTCGGCACCCTCACGGCGCGCCTCGGCATGTATCAGTTTGACGAGTGCCTTGTCGTCCACGGTCTCGCCACGGCGCAGGGCTTCGAGTATGTTCAAGATAATCTGTTCCATGCCCCCATTGTAAAGGCAAAGGCGCCGGAGCCCGTCATGGCCCCGACGCCTCCATCAAAGAGCACGCCTATATGCACCGATCTCCGAAAACCGCATGTCACACCGATTCGAACGACATGTCGCCCGACCCAACCTTAAAACGATACGTGGCAGACTTATCACCGTTGTCGAATTCAGAATTCAATATGGTCTCGCCATCGTAGTCAAGCTGAAGGAAATCGCTCTCAAAGTCACCGCTGCCCACGGTGAGGCTCGCCTTAAAGCCCGTAGAGTTCGGAACCGATATCTCCACATCGCCCGAGCACACGCTTGCGTCCATCGACTTCGCGGGGGCCTGGTAGAGCTCGAACGTCGCATCGCCCGAACCGACCTCGGCGCTGAGCGCATCAGTCACGCTGCCCGCAAACTTTACATCTCCCGAGTCCAGAAAAAGATCGAAGCCATCGCAGATGATGCCGGCGATCTGCAGATCACCCGAACGTACGTGCGCGTTAACTCCCTTCAGATGTTCGGCAACATGGCGCGGCAGCTCAACCGTAACCGTACGGTCGATTGCCTTACCGTCATCACTTCCAAACTGGGAAATCTTGAGCGCCGAGTCTTTGACAGATGCGATGTTTTGCGTCGCGGCCTTTGAGACATCCACGCCCTTGGCAACGCGTCCCCGCTCGATAACGCGAACCCTGTTGCCGTCAACGACCTTGACATCGACCGTAGCCGCGGCGATATCGAAATCGAGGTAGCGGAACTCATCGGCATCAAAGGTCGCACTCGAAAGCTGCTGAGGCTGAACGGAATATTTACCGCCATCGTTCATAAAATCGTCCTCGTCAACCGCATCGTCCATACCAGTGAAGCCGGATACAACATCGTCGAGATCCCACGGACCATCAAAATGAATCAATGTCCGCGAAATGCCAAAGACAAGTCCGATGATAAGCACAAACGCTCCGATGCCAATGCCCAAGCGCCTCTTAGACTCATGCGAGAGCTTCATCATTCATCACCTTCTTTGGCACTCGACTCAGCGGTGGTCGCGGCAGCCATGTCAGCGTCAACCGCTGTGGAAACGTCCTCCCCTTTAGTCCTAGCGACCGCCGGCGCCGGACCAACCTGGATATCCCCGCGCGCCCAATCGCCATCGAGCGCACGTGCCACCCAGTGATAGATGGGGATCGTAAAGAAGATCAGTGCGGGAAAGGGGCTGGCACCAACCAGGAACATCAGTAAAAAGAACAGCAGCCAGCACACGGCCCAATACGGGAACGACTGGAACGGACCCTTCACCGGAGTCGGGCCGGCCGCAACGGCACCCGTCACCTGAGCCGTCGCCGCATTGGCAGCCTGCGCACTCCAGCTTGCCGCCTGCGCCGCCTTGGCTGCCGCGTCACTTGCCTGCGTTGCCGCCTCGGTGGCGCGCGCTGCCGCCTCATGGGTGCGGGCGCGCTCTGCCGCCTCGGCCTCGCGCTGACGGGCGCGGTCCTCGTTCTCAAACTCGATATCGTCCTCGATCTCATCGCTCGGATTGAGGAGCTCGTCCAAACTCACGCCATAGAGTTTGGCGAGCGAGATCAGGTTTTCGGTATCGGGCGAGCTCTCCGCGCGCTCCCATTTACTGACCGCCTGGCGCGACAGTCCCAGCTTTCGTGCCAGCCCTTCTTGGCTAAAGCCCTTGCTGCGACGAAGGTCGGCGAGCCGCTGCGCAGTTTCTACATTCATGGTTCCTCCTATGTGATGCCAGCCGTGCCGCCGGACCGTTTTTGTTCTTAAGGCGCCTTGCACAGTTAAAAATGTATCCGCCACCGCCAAAAGCATGCCACCTATTCTAGTGAGATTTTTGACAACCGGCGGTTGCGGGCATATATGAGCTGCGGAAATGTGTCCAAACAAAGCAATGACCCGTAGCTTGGTTGTCCCCGTTGCGGCGTTAACGGTAGTATGGTCGTACTGTTTGTTTCGCACCGCCAACGGAGGGAGTTCCGCGCCGTGAACCGCGATTTCGCCTCATCGCTCATCCAGCTCAATAACACGTTCTATCGCGAGCACTCCGCCTCCTTTTCCGATACGCGCCAAGCCCCGTGGCCCGGCTGGGTGCGCACCATGGACATCGCGCTCGAACAGCTCGACGTCGCCACGATCGAGCATCCCGTCCGCGTCTTCGATCTTGCCTGCGGCAATATGCGATTCGAAAACTTTGCCGCCGGCGGCGCACTCGCCGCCAAGGGCGTCGACGGCGCAAACCCCTCGGCAGATGCCAGCTGCCCGTTTGAGTTCTATGGCGTCGACTCGTGTCAAGACCTGGCCATCGATGCACATGGCCACGCGCTGCGCATTCCCAACCTGCACTTCCAGGAACTCGACGTGCTCGATGCCCTCATGAAGCTCAACCCCGCTGAGACACCCGACGTGCTTTTCGACGCCCCGCTCGCCGACATCTCGGTCTGCTTTGGCTTTATGCACCATGTGCCGTCGTGCGAATACCGTGTACGCGTGCTCGACGCCCTGGTGCGCCAGACGCGCCCAGGCGGCATCATCGCCATCAGCTTTTGGGAGTTTATGAATGACGAGCGCATGGCGCGCAAGGCCGTTCGCGCCGAGGCCCGCGCCGAGCGCCGCCGCAAGGAACTGGAAGAAAAAGGCCAGCCTGCCGACTTCGCCACCGTGCTGGCCGACATCCGGCAGCGCGACTACCAGGATACCCACCGGGCCATCGCCCCGCTGAAGCAGGCCGACGATGCCATCCTGGTGGACACCAGCGACATCGGCTTTGACGAAAGCTTCGAGCTGCTCAAGCGCACGATTCTTGCACATATTTAAGGGGGACGCGCTATGCTGTTGTATTGGATCCTGCTGCCCATCGTCTGGGTGCTGGCGCACATCGTGTTCCGCATCCAGGTCATCGGCCGCGAAAACCTGAAAGCCGTCCGGGATGGCCGTGCCTACGTCATTGCGCCCAACCATATCGCCAACCTGGACCCTGTGCTCATCGCCATTACGATTTTTGACTGGAAGCGCCTGCGCATCCTGGCCAAAGAGGAACTGTTCAAAAATCCGTTGGCTGGGTGGTTCCTGCGCTGCATGGGCGCGGTGTCCATCGAGCGCGGCAAGGGCGACACCGTCACGCTGGAAAAAATTACGAACGAGTGCAAAAACGGCACCGGCGTCATGATCTTCCCCGAGGGCACCCGTACCAAGACCGGTAAATTGGGCATGATCAAGAGCGGCGCGTTCGTCATTGCCGCCGCAGCCGGGGCCGATATGCTGCCGGTGCGCATCATCTACGGCACCAAGGACGGGCGGCTGCATCTCTTCTGCAAGGTGCGCATCGTCTTTGGCGAGGCTATCCCCGCCGCTGACCTGCAGATCAAGGACCAGAGCCACAAGATCGCCGAACTGCGCCGCATGAAGAACCGCCTGAAGGACGAGCTGGAGGCCCTGCTGAAAGCCAACGCTTTTGACGTGCAGGCAGCCGAGACTGTTGAGGCCGACGACCCCGCCCCCAAGGTTGCCGAAAAGGCGAAGCCTGCCGGGGAGCCAAAGTCCGCCGCACAGCCCGCCGAGACAGCACAGCCCGCCGAAAAGCCCGCACTGCCCGAAGCAGCAGAGGGAGAGACCCAGGGCGCATAACCTGAAAAACGAGGTATAACGATGAATATTATCCGTGCCAAGACCGCGGGGTTCTGCTTTGGCGTGAACCGTGCCGTGGAGCTGACCTACGGCCTGCTGG
>CAJMRZ010000083.1 GCA_905215945.1 uncultured bacterium
CGCGGTTGACCGGCGCCCATGAGCGACGAGGCGATGGCGGCGATCTGCTCGGCGGTTTTACCGGCACCGTAGACAACCTCGCCGGCTCCCTGGCGAACCCCGCGCGAAAGATCGAGCTGCGCAAAGCCCAAATCGGCGGTTGGAGCCGTCTGCATGCGCGTGAGGGCGACAGCCGGGGTGACTGCTCCGCCGGCAACATCGCTCAGCAACTGCTCAAGATCTCGCTTATCCATATATGTTCCCTTCGACGGCGCAAAGTCTAGCACTCAAAGGGTATGTTTCCGAACACTAAGACAAAATTGTTCGGAAACTATAGGACAGACTGATTCAATTGTTAGACGGATCGGCTAGTCACGCAGGATGATGTCCATGGCGAGCATCAGGTTGCGCTCGTCGATGGCAAACGGGGCGGCTTCGCGCGTCTTGGGCTTGGCGCAAAACGCGATGCCCGCGCCCGCGGCCTGAATCATGGGGATGTCGTTGGCGCCGTCGCCGATCGCGACGGTGTGGGCCATGTCGACACCGCACTCAACCGCCCAATCCAGCAGCTGGATGAGCTTGGACTCCTTGGTCACGATGTCTGCCGCCAGCTTACCGGTGAGCTTGCCGTCCACGACCTCCAGGCGGTTAGCGAGGCAAAAGTCGATGCCCGCGGCGGCCACGATCTTGTCGGCGACCTCGTGAAAGCCGCCGCTTACCACGCCGACCTTCCAGCCCTTGCTGTGTGCCGAGCGCACAAGCTCCAGCGCGCCGGGGGTAAACGTCACGCGCTCAAAGGTGCGCTCGAATACGCTCTCATCCAAGCCGGCAAGCAGCCCCACGCGTTCCTCGAGCGCCTGCTTAAAGTCGAGCTCGCCGCGCATGGCGCGCTCGGTGATCTGCGCTACCTGCTCGCCCACGCCGGCCTCCTCGCCCAACAGGTCGATGACCTCCTGGTTGATGAGCGTGGAGTCGATATCCATAACAATGAGGCGTGCAGTCATGGTGGGCCTTTCCGAGTGCAGTTGTATTGGGGCACATTGTCGCACGCCGCGCGCCTGAGCGACGGCCAGGCCGCGTCAATTGTTTCGTCTCCGTCAAGTCTTTGGGCAGGAGCTACTTTTTCGCGGCACATCGACACAGGTGCGATAAGATAGAACGCCATGTCCGGCTGCGCGGTTTACGCAGGCCGGGCGAATCTGTACGACGCCGCCCGGAACGACACGGGGCGGCACAGATCCATAAAGGAGGATCACTGGTATGAGCCAGACCCGTCCCATCGATGAGCATTCCATGCACACCCGTACCTGCGGCGAGCTTCGCTTCGAGAACGTGGGCGAAGAGGTCACCCTCACCGGTTGGGTGAGTCGTCGCCGCGACCACGGCGGCCTTATCTTCTGCGACCTTCGTGACCGCGAGGGCATCACGCAGCTCACCTTCGACCCCGAGCACTCCGACGGCGATGCCTTTAAGATCGCCGAGACCATGCGTCCCGAGTGGCCCATCAAGATCCACGGCGTCGTGCGCGCTCGTGGTGAGGAGACCACCAACACCAAGCTCGCGACCGGCGAGATCGAGGTCCTGACCGACCACGCCGAGGTGCTCAACACGTCCGTCACCCCGCCGTTCCAGATCGAGGACGGCATCGAGACGAGCGAGGACACCCGCCTGCGCTATCGCTATCTGGACCTCCGTCGTCCCGAGATGATGGCCAACCTCAAGCTGCGCTCCGACTTTACCTTTGCCATTCGGGAGGCGCTGCACAACCGTGAGTTCATGGAGGTCGAGACGCCCTCCCTGTTCAAGTCCACGCCCGAGGGCGCTCGCGACTTCATCGTTCCCAGCCGTATTCAGCCGGGTAACTTCTACGCCCTGCCGCAGTCCCCGCAGCTCCTGAAGCAGCTGCTCATGGTCGGTGGCGTCGAGCGCTACTACCAGGTTGCCAAGTGCTTCCGCGACGAGGACCTGCGTGCCGACCGTCAGCCCGAGTTCACCCAGGTCGATATCGAGATGTCCTTCGTGGACCAGAACGACGTCATGAGCGCGCTCGAGGAGGTCCTGGCCGACGCCTTCGGCCGCATGGGCGTCGAGATGCCTACGCCGCTGCGTCGTATGGACTACTGGGAGGCCATGGACACCTATGGCTCCGACAAGCCCGATACCCGCTATGGCATGCACCTGGTCGACCTGACCGACATCTTCGCCAACTCCAAGTTCAAGGTCTTTGCGACTGCCGCAAACGAGGAGGGCTCTGTCGTCAAGGCCATCAACGCCAAGGGCGCCGGTGCCTGGGCACGTGCCAAGATCGATAAGCTTGCCGGCGTGGCCTCCACGTTTGGCGCCAAGGGCCTGGCCTGGATTGCTTTCCGCGAGGACGGCTCTATCAACAGCCCCATCGTCAAGTTCTTCTCGGACGAGGAGATGGCCGCTCTGCGCGAGCGCATGGATGTCGAGCCTGGCGACCTCGTGATGTTCGCCGCCGGCCCGCGCCTGCTCTCTGACGAGATCCTGGGCGGCATGCGTTCCCACATGGCCAACGCACTCGAGATCAAGCGTGAGGGCCACGACTTCCTGTGGGTCGTCAACTTCCCGCTGTTCCACTGGGATGAGGACCGCAAGGCCTACGCTGCCGAGCATCAGCCCTTCACGCTGCCGACCGAGACCGACATCGCCAAGATCGAGGCCGACCCGCTGGCGGCCGGTTCCTGCACCTACGACTTTGTCATGGACGGCTTTGAGGCCGGCGGCGGCGGTATGCGTATCCACAACGCCGAGATGCAGATGTCCATGCTCAAGCTCCTGGGCTTCACCGAGGAGCGAGCCGAGTCGCAGTTCGGCTTCCTCATGGAGGCGCTCAAGTTTGGTGCACCCCCGATGGGTGGTTTTGCTCTGGGCCTGGACCGCGTGTGCATGCTGCTCACCGGTTCCGACTCCATCCGCGACGTCATGGCGTTCCCCAAGACGGCCAGCGGCTCCGACCTTATGTCGGGCGCCCCGAGTGCCGTTAGCGGCGCCCAGCTCAAGGACGTCAGCCTGCGCCTGATGTAGGCGAGCGGCTACCTATTGCCAGCAACGAGGGAAGGACGTGTGCCTTCCCTCGTTTTTTGTGAGACGGGGGTGCGCCGGTAACGTACAATAACTACCACGTGGCTGGGTTTGCCGGCCGAATGTGCGATGTCGTGGGAGGGGACATGGTCGAGTTTACGAAGACGATTAAAGATCCGTTGGGATTACATGCCCGCCCGGTTGCGCTGCTCTATGACATCATTGCCAAGCATCGTAGCGACGTGTCGCTCAGCATCGGCGACCGCCACACGGATGGCCGCGATGTTATGGGCCTCATGGCTCTCTACGGCGAGTGCGGCGAGAACATCATCTTCCGCGTTTCGGGTGTGGATGAGGTCTCCTGCGTCACGTCGATCAGAAACCTCTCGCTCTAACCTCAACAATGTGACAAGGGGACAGTCCCCTTTGTTGCATAAATTGGTATGACAAGGCACCGCAAAGAGATGGTCTTTGCGGTGCCTCTTTTGTTTCATATAGGAAACTTTTTCGAAATCTGAATAGGGACCCTTTCCAAAAAGTTAACCACGTGCTAGTTTACTAAAGCGAACATAGACGTGGTTAACTTTTATCGCGTCGATGTTGAGGACGAACTGACGTTAGGAGCCACTCATGTCTTGCGGACCGCAGATGCCGGCCATGCCGCTTTCGATGGTAAAAGCGGGCGAAACCGTGCGCGTGTCTCGTGTAAAGGGCAATGAGGACATGAAGCACCACCTCAAGGACCTCGGCTTTGTCGAGGGTAACGAAATCCACGTGGTGAGCTCGAGTGGTGCCAATATCATCGTCACAGTGTTGGGCGCACGCTTTGGCATCGATTCCAAGGTTGCCATGCACATCATGACCGTCGGTTAGTCGACGGAATTTCTGTACGCACTGAAAGGGGGACAAGAGGATGAAGACGTTGGGTGACGTTAAGGTGGGCGAGAGCTCCACCATCGTCAAGCTTCACGGTGAGGGTGCGCTTCGCCGCCACCTTATGGACCTGGGGCTCATCAAGGGCACTTCGTTCAAGGTCGTAAAGGTTGCACCGCTCGGTGATCCGGTCGAGATCAACGTGCGCGGCTACGAGCTTTCCATCCGCAAGGAGGAGGCGGCCGTCGTCGAGGTCCAGTAAGGGCCCGCGACGTATATTTCTGCAGATAAAGTTAGGTTTTTCTAACTTAATGCAGCATCTTTGAAGCACATTATCCAGCCTGCGCGGAGAAAGCAGCGCAGGCACACAAGGAAGAAGGATTGAATGGCGGATTCTCAGATCCATGTCGCGCTGGCGGGCAACCCCAACTGCGGCAAGACCACGCTTTTCAACCTGATCACCGGCGCCAACGGCTACGTTGGCAACTGGCCCGGCGTCACGGTTGAGAAAAAGGAAGCCAAGCTCCTAAGCGACAAGAACGTTACCATCACGGACCTCCCTGGCATCTACTCGCTTTCCCCCTACAGCCCCGAGGAGCAATGCTCGCGCGATTACCTCATGAGCGGCGAGCCCGATGTTGTCGTCCAGGTGGTCGACGCCACCAACCTGGAGCGTAACCTGTACCTGGCGCTTCAGGTTATCGAGACCGGCCTGCCCGTAGTCGTCGCCCTCAACATGGCCGACTTGGTCGAGAAGAACGGCGACAAGATCGACACGGACAAGCTCTCCAAGAAGCTCGGCTGCCCGGTCATGATGATCTCCGCTCTTAAGAACAAGGGCATCACGGAGCTGTTCGAGCAGGTTAAGAAGTCCGCTGCCTCCAAGGGCCAGGTGCCGGAGCACAAGTTCGACTCCTCCATCGAGGATGTCCTGACGCACATCGAGAACAACCTGCCGGCGAGCGTTTCCGCCAACAAGCGCCGCTATTACGCCGTCAAGCTGTTCGAGCGCGATGCGGACGCCTGCAAGCTCATCAACCTCACCAAGGAGAAGGCCGCCCGCGTGGAGGAGCTGGTCGCCCAGTGCGAGCAGGATTGCGACGACGATGCCGAGTCCATCATCACCGGCGAGCGCTATGGCGTCATCGCGCACATTATCGACGAGTGCATGACCAAGGCTCCTGCCAAGATGAGCACCTCCGAGAAGATCGACCGCGTGGTTACCAACCGTATCCTGGGCCTGCCGATCTTTGTGGTCATCATGTTCTGCGTATACTACATCGCCGTTTCCACCCTGGGCGGCACGGTGACCGACTTCACCAATGACCAGCTCTTCGGCACCGACGGCTGGTATGTGCTCGGCCAGGGTCGCGACGCCTACGACGCAGCTGTCGAGGCTGCGGGCGACGACGCCGATTCGGTCGACCCGGCACAGTACGGCCCCTATGTCCCGGGTATCACCACCGTGGTGCACGATGCCCTCGTGGCGGGCGGCACTGAGGACGGCGGTCTGGTCGATTCGCTGGTCTGCGACGGCATCGTCGGCGGTCTGGGCGCCATCTTCGGCTTTGTGCCGCAGATGTTCCTGCTCTTTGTGATGTTGTCCTTCCTGGAGGACTGCGGCTACATGGCCCGCGTCGCCTTCATCATGGACCGCGTGTTCCGCCGCTTTGGCCTGTCCGGTAAGTCCTTCATCCCCATGCTCGTGTCCTCGGGCTGCGGCGTTCCCGGCGTCATGGCCACCAAGACCATCGAGAGCGAGAAGGACCGCCGCATGACGGTCATGACCACCACGTTCATTCCCTGTGGCGCTAAGCTGCCGATCATCGCCCTGCTCATGGGTTCCATCATCGGCGATTCTTCTACCACCGCCGCGTGGATCAGCCCGCTCTTCTACTTCCTGGGCGTCTTTGCCGTCATCGCATCGGGCCTCATGCTCAAGAAGACCAAGCTCTTCGCCGGCCGCCCGACGCCGTTCGTTATGGAGCTTCCTGCCTACCACTTCCCGGCGATCCGCTCTTGGGCGCTGCACGTGTGGGAGCGCTGCTGGGCCTTTATCAAGAAGGCCGGCACGGTCATCTTCGCGTCCACCGTCGTGGTTTGGTTCCTGTCCAACTTTGGTAGCTACAACGGTTCCTTTGGCTTCCTGCCTGCGATGGACGGCATCCCCGAGGAGTTTATGGACTACTCCGTGCTTGCCATGCTCGGCAACCTGGTCGCTTGGATCTTTGCCCCGCTCGGCTTTAGCACCTGGCAGGCAACCGCGCTGACCGTCTCGGGCCTTGTGGCTAAGGAGAACGTCGTCGCCACTGCCGGCTCGCTGCTGTCCGTGGCCGACGCCGCCGAGACTGACCCGAGCCTGTGGACCGCGTTCGCCGGCATGTTCCCGACCATGGGCGCTTGCGTTGCCTTTGGTGCCTTCAACCTGCTGTGCGCCCCGTGCTTTGCCGCCATGGGCACTATCCGCAACCAGATGGACTCCGGCAAGTGGACCGCGATTGCCATCGGTTACGAGTGCGCCTTCGCTTGGGTCATCGGCCTGTTCATCAACCAGTTCTACAACCTGCTTGTTCTGGGACAGTTTGGTATCTGGACGGTTGTGGCCATTGTGCTGCTGGTTGCGATGCTCTTCCAGATCTTCCGCCCCATGCCTAAGTTTGCTTGGACGGACGAGGACGAGACCAACACCGATTCCGCCGCAGTTTCCGCTTAAGTCCGAATAAGGACCAGCCCCTTTCCGAAAGCCCGGGTGTCCCAGTGAACTGCCTCCCATTTCTTGGACATGAGAAATGGGAGGCTTTCTTTATGCGCGT
>CAJMRZ010000084.1 GCA_905215945.1 uncultured bacterium
CCGTCATCGAACTGAGAAGGGGGAGGCCTCGCGGCCTCCCCCTTTTTTGCGTTGTATACACGTTGTACTTTGGGACCTAGTTCCCCCGTATGCGCTCTTACTGTTTGGCTGTATTTTGAGTCCTTCTAGTGTATTTGAGCGATAATTACTCGCATTGGCGTTAGGGAGGGCTTGATGTTTACCGTATTTGTCTTGGGCAATATTGCTTCGGGTAAGTCGACTGCCTGCCGCTATTTCGAATCTCGTGGCGCTATGCTAATCGATCTGGATGAGCTTGCAAAATCGCTGTATGTGCCGGGCTCTGATATCGTCAATGCTCTCGCGGATGAATTCGGTTGGGACATTTTGGATGAGGAAGGCGGCATTCGCCGCAGCATCCTCGCTTCTCGAGCTTTCGCTTCTCCTGATTCGGTCGCACGGCTCAATGGCATCGTGCATCCCGTTCTGATTGAACAGCTTTCGCTTAGGATTCTCGATCCGGTTTGTTGTACGGTTTCGTCTCCCCGTTATCCCTTTGCGGTGGTCGAGGTTTCTGCTCCGACTGGTTTTGAGGATGCTTTTGGCCTGGCTGATGAAATTTTGGTCATCAGCGCCCCTTTGTCAGTTCGTCGCGAGCGCGCTATTCAACGTGGCATGGAGCCATCTGATTTCGATGCCCGTTCTGCTTGTCAGCCCGATGAGTCTGCGCTGTGCAATCTCGCTACAACTGTGATTGACAATGCGGCAGACGATAACTCGCTCTTTGAACAACTGGACGCATGGCTTTCGCGCCATGGGTTCGGGGATGTAGCGGATAAGGAGGAGGCCGATGCCTAAGACACGTTTCTTTACGTGGTATCGCGTGGCGCCACTTGCCGTTGTGTTCGTCTTCGGCCTTATTTCGCTCGTCTACTCGTGTGCCCCTGCCGCTTTCTTTAAGCCGCTGTATCCGATTGACTACGAGGCGTACGTAAAGCAATCGAGCATTTCGCACAATCTTGATCCGTATCTGGTGTGTGCCGTCATAAAGTCGGAATCGAATTGGGATCCCGAGGCCGAGTCGAATCAAGGCGCACAGGGCTTGATGCAGCTGATGCCCGAGACTGCCCAGGATATGATTGCCAAGGGTCTTGTCGATGGTAGCGAGTATTCAGCCGACAGCCTTAACGATCCCGCTACGAACATCGAGTTTGGCTGTGCGTATCTTTCGTATCTTCTAACGTATTTTAACGGGTCGACTGACAGTGCCATTGCCGCCTATAACGCCGGCATGGGCAATGTCGACGGATGGGCGCAGCAGAGCACGTCGCTTCATAATGCAATCACCTTTCCCGAGACGCAGGCGTATCTGATTCGTGTCAATAATGCCTGGGTTCGCTACAAAACCCTCTATCCCGATCGGTTCGTATAGGACTATGCCTGCCGCCTGCGTATACTGCAGATATATGAGTTAGGAGTATCCATGGCGGAATTTGAAGTAGAACGCGTTGGTGGTGAACTTAAGCGCTTTGGCGTTGAGGGCGCTGAGGTGCCGTTTGAAGTCGTTTCCCCCTATGAGCCTGCCGGTTCCCAGCCTAAGGCCATTGAGTCGCTTGTGCAGGGCGTGAGGGACGGAGACCGCTATCAGGTTTTGCTGGGCGTGACTGGTTCGGGCAAGACCTTCACGATGGCAAAGACTATTGAGGCCCTGGGAAAGCCGACGCTGGTCATGGCTCCGAATAAAACGCTCGCCGCTCAGCTTGCGAGCGAGCTCAAAGAGTTCTTTCCCAACAACGCTGTGGTCTACTTCGTCTCGTACTACGACTACTATCAGCCCGAAGCGTATGTGCCGCAAAGCGATACATATATCGAGAAAGACTCCTCGATTAACGAAGAGGTCGAGATGCTGCGCCATCAGGCGACCGCGTCACTGCTCTCTCGACGCGATGTGATCGTTGTCGCATCGGTCTCGTGTATCTATGGCATTGGCTCTCCTGAGGACTATGCAGGTCTGGCTCCAAACGTCGACAAGAAGGTGCCGCTCGAGCGCGATGACTTTATCCATGCACTTATCGACATTCAATATGATCGCAATGACTATGACCTGGCACGCGGCACGTTCCGCGTGCGCGGCGATGTTGTCGACGTGTATCCGCCTTATGCCGAGCATCCGTTGCGGTTTGAGTTCTTTGGCGACGAGGTCGAGCTGATTGCCGAGATCGATGAGGTCACCGGTGAGATGCTTCGTGAGTACGAGGCCATCCCCGTATGGCCGGCATCGCACTACGTGACCGAGAAGCCGAAGGTCAAGGCGGCTCTGAAATCGATCAGCGAAGAGTGCGAGAAGCGCGTGGCGGAGCTCAAGGCGACCGACAAGTTGCTCGAGGCGCAGCGTCTGCAGCAGCGCACCGATTATGATCTTGAGATGCTCGAGACGATGGGCTTTTGCAACGGCATCGAGAACTACTCGCGTCATCTGGACGGTCGCAAACCGGGTGAGCCGCCGTTTACCCTAATCGATTACTTTCCCAAGGATATGCTCTGCATCATCGATGAGAGCCATGTGACGGTGCCGCAGATTCGCGGCATGCACGAAGGTGACCGCTCGCGTAAGGTGACGCTGGTGGAACACGGTTTTCGCCTGCCCTCGGCGCTCGATAACCGCCCGCTTCGTTTCGATGAGTTTGAGGCAAGGATACCCCAGTTTATCTATGTTTCGGCCACGCCGGGCGATTACGAGCTGCGGGTGAGCCAAAACGACGTGGAGCAGATTATTCGTCCGACCGGTCTGCTCGATCCCAAGATCGATGTGCGTCCGGTTCGCGGTCAGATTGACGATCTTGAGGACGAGATTCGCGAGCGCGTTGCCCGCAAGGAGCGCGTGCTGGTGACCACGTTGACCAAGCGCATGGCCGAGGACCTGACCGACCATCTGCTTGATGCGGGCATTAAGGTCAATTACATGCATTCTGATACGGCGACAATGGACCGTGTCGAGATCCTGCGAACGCTGCGCGAGGGCAAGATCGATGTTCTCGTTGGCATCAACCTGCTTCGCGAGGGCTTGGATCTTCCCGAGGTCTCACTGGTGGCAATTCTCGATGCCGATAAGGAAGGCTTCTTGCGCAACCGCCGTTCGCTGATTCAGACGATTGGCCGCGCGGCCCGTAATGCCGATGGCGAAGTCATCATGTATGCGGACGTTGTGACCGATTCGATGAAAGAGGCCATCGAGGAGACGCAGCGCCGTCGCGAGATTCAGATGGCATATAACGAAGAGCATGGCATTGTGCCCAAGACAGTGCGCAAGGCCATCAACGACATCTCAAGTTTTATTGCCGAGGCCGAAAAAACCGTGGGTTCCAAGGGGCGCTCGAAGGGCGATTCTCTTGGTCATGGCGCATTCTATACGCCCGATGAGTCGGGCGAGGGCGGTGTGCCGGAAACGGTGGCGCCCGAGCAGACACTTGCGGAGCAGTTGGAAGAACTGCCGCATGACGAGCTTGTGCGGATCGTCGAAACCATGGAAGAGGATATGCGTAACGCTTCTGCCGCTATGGACTTTGAGGAGGCGGCGCGCCTGCGCGATGCCGTCGTTCAGATTCGGGCGATGCTCGAGGGTGCGTCTGAGGACGAGACGATCGAGCGCTTACGCTCGCAGGCCCGCAAGGGTTCCACGTTCGCATCGGGCAGAAAACGCCAGGGTGCACGGTTTAAGAAATAGCGAACAGGCCCCGAGTTCCCTGTGGAGCTCGGGGCCTATGTCTTTTGCGCGCTGGAATTTGTGCGTTAGAGGTCTGCGATCAGGGCTTCAGCACAACGGATGCCGTCGGTGGCCGCGCTCATGATGCCGCCGGCATATCCAGCTCCCTCACCACAAGGGTAGAGGCCCGGGGTCGACACGGCATGGCACGCTCGGTCTCGGGTGACAGCGACCGGTGAGCTCGAACGCGTCTCCACGCCAGTGAGGACCGCATCGGGGCGGTCATAGCCACGCAGTTTCTTACCGAGCAGGGGGATTCCCAAACGAAGCGACTCGACGATATGCTGCGGGAGGGCATCGTCGATCGCCGTCCAGGTCACACCAAGTGGATAGGTTGGTTTTACCTTTCCGGGTGCCGTGCTGGCGCGTCTAGCAAGGAAATCTCCGACGAGCTGTGCCGGCGCGTTCCAGTTGGAGCCACCCAGGCGATAGGCGGCTCGCTCGCAGGCGCGCTGGAGCTCAATGCCTGCGAGCGGATCATCGCCGGGAAGGTCGTCAGGTGTGACGTTGACGAGTAGGGCGGCATTCGCGTTGCGCCCGTCGCGGGCATTGAGGCTGGCACCGTTGACGCACAGATGGCCCTGCTCGGAAGAAGCCGCGACAACCTGTCCGCCGGGGCACATACAAAACGAGAACACGCTGCGGCCGTTGGGGAGATGGGCGACAAGCTTGTAGGGGGCTGCTCCGAGTGCCGGGTGCCCCGCCGAAGGGCCATATTGGGCGCGGTCGATGTCGCGCTGTGGATGCTCGATGCGCACACCCATGGCAAAGGTCTTTTGCGCGAGGGCAACATTATGTTCTTTGAGAAGCTCGAATACGTCGCGGGCGGAATGGCCGCAGGCGAGAATGAGGTGCTTTGTGGCGATTGTCTCGCTTGTGGTTTCTTGGGGCGGTTGGACATCGACGCCGGTGATGGCGCCAGATCCATCGGTTCGAATATTGACGAGCTTTGTTCGATAGCGGACGGTTCCACCGAGCTGCTCGATGCGTTGAGAAATGTTGGTGACGACGGTGGGGAGGATGTCAGAGCCAATGTGCGGCTTGGCGTCCCACAGGATGTCGCGAGGTGAGCCAGCTTCGACGAAGGTCTCAAGAATCAGTCGATGGGCAGGATTCTTGGTTCCCGTGTTGAGCTTGCCGTCCGAGAAGGTCCCTGCGCCGCCCAGGCCAAATTGGATATTGCTTTCGGGGTCGAGGATACGCTCCTTAAGAAAGAGATCAATCGCTTCAGAGCGGCGAAGTGCGGGGTCGCCGCGCTCGATGAGCAGGGGTTTAAGGCCCGCTTCGGCAAGGGTCAGGGCGGCGAAGAGACCGGCGCAACCGGCGCCGACAACGACGGGACGCTCCTTGGGTGCATTCGGGACAGGGTTGGGGAATGAAGGCGCCTCGCCGTCTACCATGCGGATGCGCGAGCGGTCGCGCTCGGCGACGCGGTCGACCACCTCCTGCTCGAGTCGGGAGCTTGTCAGTTCAACTCGAAAGCTCAAAATAAAATGGACATCTCGCTTTTTACGGGCGTCGATTGACTTGCGATGGAGCTCAATGGCTTTAATCTGGGAATCCTCGCATCGCAGGGCTCGTTTGACGGCGCGTCTACCAATAGCAAGACAGGCGGTTTCGTCGCCGGCCTCATCGAGTGACGCGTGGACTTGGGTGATTTCGATCATCGAGGTCTCCTTAGATGCAAGAAAGAGGCCGCCCGGTGTTCCAGACGGCCCGAATGCGTTTTGATTATAGACTGCGCGGCTATAGGCTGCTTGCAGCGCGAATACCCGAGATCCAAGCCCACGCAAGGTTGAAACCGCCGCAATCAGCATCGATGTCGAGTGCCTCGCCACAGATGTAAAGTGGGGCGCCTGCCGCGTTGCTCACGCAGAGGTCGGGAGCTGAGACGCTCTCGATGGGCACGCCACCACGCGTGATCTGCGCCGAGCGCTCCTCGGCTGTTCCCTCGACGAGCAACTTAAAGTGCTTGAGGATCGAGACCAGGTGGATGACATCGTTGGAGCCTGGATGGCACTGCTCGAACGCCGTGCAGACGACGCGGGAGAGTTGCGGGGCGAGCATGCCGTCGAGCCAACGAGGATCGCGGGGCGAAAAGCCACCGAGCAGCTCAACGCGCCGGTTGAGCATATCGAGCATCTCGTCTTTGGAGAGGTCGGGGAAAACGTCGAGCAGGATCGTATCGCCGTGCTGGATACGACGGGAGAGGTTGAAGACAGCGACGCCCGAGATACCGAAGGCTCGAAACAGGACTTCACCGTCTTCGTGCCAGAGCTCATTATGATTGCGGGCGAGCGTCAAGTGGGCGCGGACGCGCAGGCCATCCAACGTCTTGAGTGCCGCCCGATCGCCGACGACCGTTGCCGATACGGGGCAGAGGATGGGGCGCAGCGAAGTGAGGGGGAGGCGAAACGTATCGGCGATACCGGTGGGGTTGCCGCCCGTGGCGATAATTACGGCATGTGCCTGCAGGGCTTCGTTCTTGCGAGGGACATCGGCGAGCGCTTTCCGAAGCGAGCGGAGCTCCGATTTTCGGTCGTCGTGCTTTTTTGCCTTGAGCGCCCGCGCTGGACGGTCTATTTGGAGTGCCCAGCCTTCGGAAGCTTTGTGTGCCGAGGCAACGTTGGCTCCGCAGATTAAGGTGATACCCAGGCGGTTGCAAACATTGAGAAGTGCGTCGCGCACCGATTCGGCGCGAAGGGAGCGCGGGTACAGCCGGCCTTCCTCGGAGGTTGTCATGATGCCCAGCGAGGAGAAGAAACCCATAAGCTCTTGTTCGGGCTGGGGGCCCATGACGGATTCGACGAATGCGGGGTGGTTATACCGCTGAGGATCAATCGATTCGTTGGAGAGGTTGCAACGGCCGTTACCGGTCGCAAGGAGCTTAAGGCCGCAGGCGACATCGCACTCAACGATGCAGACGCTTTTGCCAGCACGTGCGGCCGTAATGGCGGCGGCGAGGCCTGAA
>CAJMRZ010000085.1 GCA_905215945.1 uncultured bacterium
ATACGATAGCCCGCAATCATGTGCGACTTGGAAAGGCCACTAAAGGTAACGCAGGGCAGGTCGGGGGCGAGCGAGGCAATCGAGACGTGCTCGTAGCCGTCCATGCACAGGCGGTCGTAGATCTCATCGGCAAAGATCATCAGCTGATGCCTGCGTGCAATCTCGACGATGCCCTCGAGCACCTCGCGCGGATAGACGGAACCCGTGGGGTTGTTGGGGTTGATGATGACGAGGGCTTTGGTCGCGCTCGTGATCTTGGACTCCATATCCTCCAGGTCGGGATACCAATCCGCCTGCTCATCGCACAGATAATGTACGGGATGACCGCCAGCAAGGGTTGCGCACGCCGTCCAGAGCGGATAGTCGGGGCTGGGGATCAGAATCTCGTCGCCATTGTCGAGCAGCGCGTTCATCGAAAGCTGAATGAGCTCGGACACGCCGTTGCCCGTGTAGATATGCTCCATCTGAACGTTGGGCAGGCCCTTGATCTGCGAATACTGCATGATCGCCTTGCGCGCGGAGAACAGGCCACGCGAGTTGGAATAGCCTTCGCAGTCGGGCAGCTGCTGGCGCATGTCCTTGATGACCTCATCGGGTGTGCGGAAACCGAAGGGCGCCGGGTTGCCGATATTGAGCTTGAGGATGCGCTCGCCCTCGTCCTCCATACGGGCGGCCTCGTCGACGACGGGACCGCGCACGTCATACAGGACGTTGTCGAGTTTGGTGGATTTAGAAAAAGTACGCATGGTGGTGCTCCTTGCAATTTGAGCTGAGGGATGGGGTTCGGGCTTGGAATCGTTGCGGGGTGATGATGCCTCGCCTTGATCGGCGTCGCCGGCGAGCAGCCAGGTAACATCGACCTCCAAAATACGGGCGAGCAGCTCAGCCACATCGCGCCGCGGGATCGTCTTGCCGCTCACATATTGGCTCATCTGACTCTTGCCGAGTTTTTTGCCGAGCATCTCCGATGCGCGGATTACGTCCGACTGGCGAACGTCGCGATTGGACATAGTCTGTCGCAGGCGATCGCTAAACGTCTCTTGGGCCACAGGAACCTCCTTGCTGGCAAAGTTCAATTTATAGAACACGAATTGAACCAAGGTTCAATTTAGCAAGCAGTATAGCGCCGTACCTCATTCGAAAGTTCAATTTCATAAGAAAACGTACGGAACTCCGAGTTTTGCCCAAAGCGGACAATGACGTGCACACGTTTAGAGGTATTCAAGGAATCGAGCGGCGGCAAGCGAAACGTCAGCCGTGCGATATATCGCATTGATCTGCCGATGGGGATGTCCCTCGAGTGGTCGCACGGCAACATCGAACTGACAGCGGCGCAAGATGAGCGCGGGAAGAATGCTCACGCCCAAGCCGTCCTCGACCATAGCCATAATCGCATAGTCATCCCAAGTCGACAGCTTAGAGCGCACCGCCAGGCCCGCGCGGCGAAACAGCGGCGTAATCTCGTCATCGGTGCCGCGTTCTAGCAGAATAAACTGCTCGTTAGCCAAATCGGAAAGAGAGACGGCCTCCGCCGTGGCAAGCAAAGAGCCTGTCGGCACTACCGCCATCAACTCGTCGCGCACCAAAGGCCGCGATGCCATGCCGTTTTCTCGGGGCTCATGCGGGATAAAGCCCAGATCGCAGCGGCCCTCTGACACCCATTGTTCAATCTCTGAGTAATCGCCCATCAGCAACTCGTAATCGACGTCCGGGTGATCGGCGCGAAAGCGCGCAATCACCGGCGGCAGCACGTGGGTCGCCACGCTCGAAAACGTACCGATGCAGATTTTGCCGCGCATGAACCCGCGCATCTCATCCACCCGTCGCTGCAAGCGAGTGAATTCCTCACAGAGCGCCTCGACAGCCGGCATGACCTGCCGCCCGTCGGCAGAAAGCACCACGCCCTCGCGGCTGCGATCAAGCACCTTAAAACCCCAGTCTGCCTCAAGGTCGCCCACCATGCGGCTCACGCCCGCCTGTGAATAGCTCAGCCGCTCGGCAGCACGCGTAAAGCTTCCGGCGCGCACCGTCTCCAGCAGCACCTGCATCTTTTGAATATTCGTTTCCACGAGGCGCCTCCACCTATGCATGAGTTTTTGTCATGTTAACTATGCATTATATTCGCTTTTCTTCTAAAGCCAGTTCACCCATAGTGAACATGTTCAGATATAAAGGGGATGTCAGCGCATGAACAACGGACTGTTTACGTACTTAGCAGCATTGCTATTGTTTGGCTCCAACGGCATCATCGCCGCCGCCATCGCACTGCCGAGCTCCGATATCGTGCTACTGCGCACGTTTTTAGGCGCCCTCTCGCTTGTCACTATCCTTGCCATCACCCAACGCCATAACCTGCAGGCACCATCTCGTCCCCGCGAAGCCGCAGCACTCCTTCTCTCGGGAGCCGCGCTGGGCGCCAGCTGGATTTTTCTGTTCCGCACCTACCAGACGATCGGCGTCGGCGTATCCTCGCTGCTGTACTACTGTGGCCCCATCATTGTCATGGCGCTCTCCCCACTCATCTTTGGTGAAAAACTGACCGGCGGCAAAATCGCCGGGTTTATCGCCGTCGCCTGCGGTGCTTTTCTCATTGCAGCACAAGGTCTAGGCGGCAATATGCCCATTGCGGGTATCGTCTGCGGTATCGCCTCGGCATTTTGCTATGCGCTGATGGTCATCGCTAGCAAGGGTGCGCCGCACATCGAAGGTCTCGAGAACTCCGCGCTCCAGGTGAGCGCCGCTTTTGTGACCGCGCTGGTCCTCACGCTCATCACGCAGGGCACTCCCTCATTCCTGTCCGCCGGTGTCGCCGCCAGCATTGATTGGCGCGCCGTCGTCATGCTCGGCGTCGTCAACACCGGACTCGGTTGTCTGCTCTACTTTAGTGCCGTCGCCAAACTGCCCGTGCAGACCGTCGCGGTCGTCGGCTACCTCGAGCCGCTTTCGGCCGTCGTGTTCTCGGCCGTCCTTTTGGGCGAAGCCATAACACCGGTCCGCCTGATGGGCGCCGCACTTATCATCGGCGGTGCGCTCTTTTGCGAACTCGCCGGCAAACGCGCAAGCGCCAAGGCTGGCATAGCCCAGACAGCACGTGCTTAAAAGCCCCTGTTTCGAAATGCTACCCACGTACATAAATAATCCCCAGCTGGGGATTATTGTCTAAAATAACCTGATGTGCCAAACTGCTCTTGTATGTATAAAGACGGCATAAAGGTTATCTGTCCTAGACAGATAACCGGATGTCTAAGGGAGTCCACGTGGCACACAACAAACTGGAGGCAAGCCCCCAAGACCAGCGTGGTCAAGGCGGGCACGGAGCCATTCCCCTCTCCGCTGGCATGCTGCTCGTAACGCTCGGCGTCGTCTATGGCGACATCGGCACGAGCCCCATGTACACCATGAAATCAATCGTCGCCAACAACGGCGGCATCGGTACCGTCAGCGAGGACATGATCCTGGGCGCGCTTTCGCTCGTCATCTGGACCATGACACTCGTGACCACGGTCAAGTACGTGGTAATCGCCATGAAGGCCGACAACCACAACGAAGGCGGCATCTTCGCCCTGTTTAGCCTGGTGCGCAAGGTGGCACCGTGGCTGATTCTCCCCGCCATGATCGGCGGTGCGGCGCTGCTCGCCGACGGCATCCTCACCCCCGCTGTCACGGTTACCACGGCCATCGAGGGTCTGCGCACCATCGAATGGGGCCATGCGCTGCTGGGTGACGGCCAGACCAATGTGATCATCATCACCATCATCATTATCTGTGGTCTGTTTGCCATGCAGCGCGCCGGCACCTCGTCAATCGGCAAGCTGTTCGGCCCGCTTATGACGCTATGGTTCCTGTTCCTGGCGGGCGCCGGCCTGTTCAACATGCTCGGCAACCTGTCCATCCTACGCGCGCTCAACCCCATCCGCGGCATCATGTTCCTGTTCTCGCCCATCAACCACTCGGGCATCATGGTGCTCGGCTTCGTCTTCCTGTCGACGACTGGCGCCGAGGCGCTCTATTCGGACATGGGTCACGTGGGCAAAGCTAACATTTACGCATCCTGGCCGTTTGTTAAGGCGGCCCTCATCCTCAACTATCTGGGTCAGGGAGCTTGGCTGCTCGCCAATAACTCCAACCCCCAGATGCTCGCGATGAATATCGTCAACCCGTTCTATATGATGCTTCCCGAGCCCCTGCGCCCCTTTGCCATTGTGCTTTCGGCCGTGGCGGCCATCATCGCCTCGCAGGCGCTCATCACCGGCTCGTTCTCGCTGGTATCCGAGGCAACGCGCCTCAACCTTATGCCGCACCTGCGCATCCACTACCCCAGCGACACCAAGGGTCAGCTCTATATTCCGCTCGTCAACAACATCATGTGGGTCGGCTGCATCTTCATCGTGCTGCTGTTCCAGAACTCCGAGCGCATGGAAAGCGCCTATGGCCTCGCCATCACCGTGACCATGCTCATGACCACCACGCTGCTGACGAGCTATATCGCCGGCATCCTCAAGCACAAGCTGGGCGCCTGCATCTTTGCCCTGCTCTTTGGTGCCATTGAGTTGTGCTTCTTCGCTTCGTGCCTCACCATGTTCTTTGACGGCGGCTACGTCATGATCTTCCTGGCCGCACTGCTGTTCGGCCTTATGTATGTGTGGCGCCGTGGCACCGCCATCGAGCGCACGCAGACGATCCTGCTGCCCGTCTCCAAGTACATCGACCAGCTCAATCGCCTGCGCAATGACGAGACCTACCCCGTGCTCGCCGACAATCTGGTGTTCCTCACCAACAGCCCCGACCCGCTCACGCTCGACCGCGACGTGCTCTATTCCATCTTGGACAAGCATCCCAAGCGCGCCAAGGCATATTGGTTCATCAACGTACACGTTACCGACGAGCCCTATACGCACGAGTATTCCGTCGAGACCTTTGGCACGGACTTTTTATTCCGCGTGCGCCTGGACCTGGGCTTTAAGGTCAACCAGCGCGTTAATGCCTACCTGCGTCAGATCGTCAGCGACTTGATGGCATCGGGCGAGCTGCCGCCGCAACATCACACCTACTCCATCTACGAGACACGCGGCAACGTGGGTGACTTCCGCTTTTGTATGCTGCGCAAGATGCTTGCCCCCGAAACGGACATCAACCGCAATGACCACCGCGTGATGGCCATCAAGTACGCCGTCCGCCGCGCTTGCGGAAGCCCGGCGCGCTGGTACGGTCTCGAGAACTCTGCCATCATCATCGAGTACGTGCCGCTGTTTGCCCGCATGCGCCCGGCCGTTAAGCTCGTGCGCACCCAGGTGCCGCTCGAGGTTCAGATCGAAGAGGCCGAGGAAATGGAAGTCGACATCTTCTCGGACGACTTGGTCAACGGCAACGAGGCCGGTAGGGACATGAACGTCGATCCCACCGAGCTGCTCGAGAGCGTCGCCGATACGCCCGAGCAACAGCAACTCGACGGACTCGAGAGCACCCAGCTCAACGACGCCAACTTCTAACACGCCACCAGCCATTGACGACAACGGCTCCGCATCTCATAAAAGGTGCGGAGCCGTTTTATGTCGCAACGGACCGGTGAGCTACGAACGACGCGGCTCGGGAACCACGAGCCTATCGGGGCTCGCGCCCTCGGCATCCATCAGGCTCACGTAGCGAATCGACGGATCCCCATACATCGCGTAGTAATAATTGCCCGTGCGCGCGCTAAAGCATCCGGTGTAGATAGTCTTCTCGAACTTGCCATCGCCCATCCTGGACGCTCCCTCGATCATCACCACGCCCTCGAGCGAGCGGAACATGCGAACGACGTTTTCGGTCTCGCTCTCCTTTTGCGGGTAATTGGCATTGAGGTACGCCGCCTTTACAAAACGGCTCGGCGAATAGCAATCGCCCGGAATGCCGCGCATGCCGGCACCGGCTCCATAGGGCTTAAGCTCGGCGCCACGCCATGTCGCTGTCTGCGGAAAATCGCTTGTGGCGGTGATATAGGTGCGCAGGTTTTCCATGTGCCACGGGAAGGTCGGCTGGTTGGCAAGGGTGTCGACCGGATCGTCGTATACATGCAGGCCGTCAGCCATCATCTCGACCACGATGCTGCGCTGGCTGTCGCCGATAATCCAATGGAGCAGCGACACGCCCAGCCCCTCTCCGGCAGATTTGGCGACAATCACCGTGTCGCGCAGCGCGGCCTCGACCTCATCAACCGTCGAGAACGTCGCTGCCACCCACAGGGGGAACTCATAGGCCGCGATATTGGTCTTGCCGTCGACAGGGTCCTCGGCATACTCGGCATAACCCGGGAAATTGAGACCCGCCACGGCGAGGCCCGCATCGTTGCCGCAATCGAAGAACATAGGGTAGTTCTTGTAATCGATGCACATACCGATCACCGCGTGCGCCGCTGTCGCGTCATCGATAAACGAATACGGAATGTGAAACCCGCGCGGCATCACGCGAACCTGTTGGCCGTAGTCAAAGCTCCAGTCGAGATTGCGGCCCAGATACATGTGGCCAGAATTATCGGCAAATCGAATACTCGTACACATAGCGCCTCCTAGCTTTACGTTCTTGCTAATTTCATTGTCTCCAAACAAAAAGGCGCTAAACACAAAAGCCCGGACATGACAACAATGAACTGCGTCCCAAATCTTGGACGCCCTAAATAGCGACTAGGCCGCGAGGGCCTGATTCCGGAA
>CAJMRZ010000086.1 GCA_905215945.1 uncultured bacterium
TCTCGAACTTGATCGGCGTTATTTCCTTGACAAAAGAAGCCGCCGCTGTCGTAGACATATACGGCTGTTCCATTCTCGAGCTTTATTCGATAGCCAATAGTTTTGTATCTCTGGGTCTTTTTTACCGGAATTTCTTTTGAAATAAGAAGCGAGATTAATTTATCCCTATCGATCATTGGTTGTCCTTGCTTGCTTTAACCAGTGCTGCTCTTTGTCTTATCAACGAAGCCATGCGTGATATTTTCAAGTTCGCACCTTCGATATCGTTTGATTGGATTGATCGCGATAGATCACTAAGTGCGCTCGATATTTCATCTTCAACTTGAGCGCTTGCTTCACAACTGGTGGGGTCGGCAAAGCTTGAAGTTTCCAAGAGGCTGGCCATTGATGCGCGCAGCTCTGAAGGTGATTCATCTAAAAGCACTCTTAGCTGAAGTTCAAGGTTCTGCATGAATTGCGATTTGCTTGAAACTTGGTTTTCAATAGTAGATGCATGAGATTCGGAAACGCCCGTTGCGAAGAGTGCGGTTATCGCGGCGATTGCAAGCAGAAAACTGAGAATTGGAATTGCAGGAAGCGCCCCTGTTTTTAACGCGGACCCTAGTATGCTTAGCAGCAATTGGACTGCAAACGATACGCAAATAACAAGTATCTTTGAGATGCCAAATATCTTAAGATTTGTTTGGGGTCCAAATAACAAGGCTGAAACCACCAGGGCGAGGCTGACCAAAGAGAATGCGCTCTCAATCCAAAAAGTGGTTGAGGGTCCAAATAAAAGTAGTGCTACGCTTTCGATAGCTATGAAAAGGGCTACGGGGATTGCTGCAATATATGCCTGCGTGTTCTTCATTACGACCTCCGTGCTCCGCACTCGGGACAGAACTTCTCGGTTCCAGAGAAGCGATATCCACACTCGGAACAGAACTTTGCAGCACTTTGCTGCGAATTGGTATCCGCAGGGATGGTCTGTGTCGCGGTCGTACCGGTCGCTTGTGAGAGTGCATCGGTCATAACTGACCCCATGGTCCCACCAACACCGGTCATTACGCCTAGGCCGATTCCCATGTTTGCGTATTCGCCAGTCGCTTCGTTTTGGGCCATCTTTTCGGCAATATCGAAGCTGCGTTCCTGTTGATAGGTGTAGCCCTCGATTTGCCGTTTTTCTGCGCGTGCTTTTGCGGAGATTACGGTGCGCTGCGCCGCAGTTTCTTGTTCGATAATGCTGACCTGCTGTTTTATCTGTGCCTCGCGTACGTCGGCATATTGCTTGAAATGGAGATCCTTAAACTTCTCGTATACCGGATCACCTTCGGGTTTGACGATGGCGGTGACCAGCATTTGTGTTAATGATAGGCCGTATGCGGCAAAGTCGGAAAGCAGCTTGTTCTTAAGCGAGTCGGATAGCTCTTCCAGGTGTGCATCGAGTTCGAAAATGGAGAGCTTTTGCTCGGTAATTACTTGAGCGAGATGAGTTTTTATGCGAGTTTGCAGGAAAGCTTTGAAATAACTGATCAACTTGTCCTGGGAGAGCAAGGCTTCGGTTCCAACAAGTTTGAGAAGGAGCCTGCGGGGCTCTTTTACAGCAAGAGCCATCTCTCCGGATGCCCCGAGCGAGAGCGGAAACCCATAAGTCGGTTCCATGAACTGAATCTTGGAATTGGTTCCCCAGCGGATGCCCATCTGCTCGATGAGGTTAACAAAGTAGACCTCTGAGTGAAACGGGCTGACACCGCCGGTCGTTATCTTCGAAACGCCGTTCAGTAACGGTAGATTTTGAGTTTCAAGTTCATGCCTGCCTGGTCCAAACGAATCCAGGGCCTGGCCATTAAGGAAGAAAATTGCTTCTTGGGTCTCGTGAACAATGAGTTGCGAGCCCGTATTGAAGTCTTCTGAGGGGTGTTTCCAGATAAAAGTTTGGTTATTGCCCTCATATTTAATGACATCCGTGATGCTCATAGTCCCCTTGTTTCCATGGTTAGTAATGTTGATTTGCTAAGATAGCCGTCGTTGCTACGACGGCAAAAGTGGTGCTGAGACCCAGGCGCAGGATGTCGCCGGGGTACAGCTGGGCGGGTGCGCCGGAGCTGATGTCGAGTTCGTTGTTGTCGGCTGTTCGAATCAGATGCGTGCCGTTGGTCGAACCGAGGTCTTGTGCGTACCAAGCATTGTTCTCGGCGAAGATACGGAGATGCCTAGCGGAGACATCCAGCCCAACATCGGTGACAGCGCTGTCTTCGAGTGCGAGCGCTCCGATGATGGAGCCCATGGCAGAAGGCTCAATGACATAAGGGCCGCCGATGACGAGTCCGCTATCGATCCTGATAAGGCCGATCGCATGTTCGGTGTCCGTTTGTTTTAAATCGCATGGGCAGAAAGAAATACTTGAGGGGGTAAACGACCTGACATTCTCTGCGAATTCAAAGCGGTCCCTGATGTACGCGATAGCACGGGCCGGTTCGCACCAACAGGCGGTCGAGACAACGAGCGCGATTGAGATAAGAGCCCTGTTCTCTTTGTCTGACTGGCAGCCGACGAGGCGCGAGGCAGCGTTCCGGTAAAGGAGCCCATTACGCCCACAGGCACTGAGCGCTTGAGCCATCGCGTCAGTCGCTGCCGCAATCATGGTATAGATGTCGGCGTTAGAATACCCTTTTCCCTGTAGCTTGTGCAGGATTTGATTCGATGCGCAGGACCAGTCGGCAAAGTAGCGATCTTCTAGGGAGCCCGGCTGCGAGTGCACGATCGTGCGCGAAAGCCAGCTGGTGTCCTGTGCCATTTGGGCGGTAGGCTGTCCATTTGTTAACGGCAGATCGGATAGTAACAATTCAGCAAGTGCGCGATGGCTCAGGGTAAATGAAGTCTTGAACAGGGAGAACATGACCTCGAGCGGTGTTTGCCGTCTTGGCATGATATTCTCCCTTCCTTGACCTTATTCGTTAAATAAAGGATAAAGGTGCCACTGGCCGATTTTACTGTGCAACAAATTGCATGTCGGCGAGCGGTCGCGCCGCATGATGCGTTCGTTCCAGCATGAGAGCTGGTTATCTTAGGGGCGCAATACGGTCGCGTTTTGATTTGGATGGCATGACTCAACTGCCCTTCGGGAAACTGTGTCCCGTAATGGACGGAGTGGGATGTAGTTTCCGCAAGGGGATTCTGGGGGGCATGTTCCGTTCTGAGCTGAAATGCCGGGACGCAGCTTCCCCTGCAAACACAAAAAGGCGCGCTGCCTGCGGTTGATGCGGGCGGCGCGCCTTTTGCGTTGGGCTCAGTTGAGGTGTGAAGCCGTAGCTTGCGACCTTTAGGAGCGGGCGGCCCCGTCGACGGGGAGCACGGCGCCCGTGACGTAGGAGGACATGTCGCTCGCCAGGAAAACAAAGGCGTTGGCGACATCCTCGGGCTCGCCCATGCGACCCAGCGGAATGGTGGCGACGATGGGCTTAATAACCTCTTCGGGCAGGTTGGCGACCATATCGGTTTTGGTTACGCCAGGTGCGACAGCATTGACGCGAATACCCATGGGGGCGAGCTCGCGCGAGAGCGACTGGACCATGCCGTTAACGGCAAACTTGGACGTGGGGTAACCGACGCCAGAGGGCTGACCGTACTTGGCGACCATTGAGCTCGTGGTGGTGATGGTGCCGCCGTGGCCGGTCTCGGTCATAATCTTGGCGGCTGCCCGGTGGCCGTTAAAGACGGCGACGACGTTGAGGTCCATAACTTTGGCGAAATCCTCGGCCGTGTAGTCCAAGAGGGGTGAACGCTGGGAGATACCGGCATTGTTGACGACCGTGTCCAAGCCGCCCATGTCGGCTGCAGCCTGGGTAAAGGCCTCAGTCACGGCTTCGAGTGAGGTGAGGTCGCAGGAGCGGCCCCAGATCTTGGCGTCGGGATAGGCGGCTGTCAGCTTCTCAACGGCCGCATCGGCGGTCTCTTGACGCGAGCCAAAGACGGTGACGGCGGCACCCTCCTCGATAAAACGGCAGGCGATGGCATAGCCGATGCCGCGCGTGCCTCCGGTGATGATTGCTTTCTTGCCCTCGAGCAACATGGTGCCTCCATTCTTCGGGGGTGGACGTACGCAGCACAGGATAGCGGCGGACAAAAACAAACATGCCTGCTTATCGGTGAGCGGTATCCCTGGTTGACACCGAACGGTCAAGTTGTTCAAACGCTGGCCGCGTCAATGCGCTCCGAGCGCGCAAGCAAAAGGGGCTCCCGTCCAAGACCGGACGGGAACCCCTCAAATATATGTCGTATGGCGAGAACCGAACTAGTTGGCCATGACGCCTTCGGTCCAAGCCTCGACGTCCTCGATGCGCAGGACGTTGGCGACCTCGGCCACGCAGTCGACGCTGGCAAGCTCGGCGGCGGCAGCCTGGACGTCCTTCTCGAGCGCGCGGTGCGTCAGGAAGATGACCGAGCAGGCATCGCTAACACCCGGCTTGCCGTCCTCGACCTGGTTGATGAGCGAGATCGAGATGTTGTGCTTGGCAAAGATGTCGACCGTCTCGGACAGGGCGCCCACGCGGTCGGCGACCTTCAGGCGCACATAGTACTTGGTCTGGAGCTCGTCCATGGGCTTAAAGGCGAGGTTGTGACCGTAGGGCTCAATCTCGGGCAGCGGAGCCACGCCGCGGCTGATCTGCTCGGAGAGCGACAGGATGTCGCCCACGACGGCACTCGCGGTGGGGAAGGAGCCTGCGCCGGCACCGTAGAACATGGTCTCGCCCACGGCGTCGCCTACCACGTAGACAGCGTTCATGGCGCCGTTGACCTTGGCAAGCATGTGGTCGGCGGGGATCAGCGTGGGGTGCACGCGGACGTCGACGCCGGCGTCGGTGTTGCGTGCGATGCCCAGCAGCTTGATGGTGTAGCCGAGCTCGCGGGCCTGGGCAATGTCCTCGGCGCCGATGGTACGGATACCCTGCTGGTAGACATCGTCGGTGGTCACACGGGTGCCAAAGCCGATGGAAGCGAGGATTGCCGTCTTGCTGGCGGCGTCGAAGCCGTCGACGTCGGCGGACGGGTCGGCCTCGGCATAGCCCTTTGCCTGGGCGTCGGCGAGCACGTCAGCGTAATCGGCGCCCTCGGCGTCCATGCGCGACAGGATATAGTTGGTGGTACCGTTGAGAATGCCGGCGATGGTCAGGATCTTGTTGCCCACCAGGTCGTGCTCGAGCGTGCTGACAATGGGGATGCCACCGCCGCAGCTGGCCTCGCACTTAATCTGCACGCCGCACGCGCGCGCCTTCTCGGCGAGCGTCTCGACATGACGGCCCAGCAGGGCCTTGTTGGCAGAGACGACGTGCTTGCCGTTCTCGAAGGCGGTGGTGAATATCTCGGTTGCGGGATGCTCGCCGCCGATCAGCTCGACGACGATGTCGACGGCGGGGTCTGTGACGACGTCGTGCCAGTCACTCGTAAAGGCCTCGCGCTCAATGCCTGCCGCCTCGGCCTGCTCCCAAGCAAGCGCGCAGGCGCGGGTCAGCTTAAGGTCGATGCCGTAGGCTGCCAGGTACTCATCGTGGTGGCTCTTGATCAGACGGGCCACGCCGCCGCCGACGGTTCCCAGACCGATCAGACCGACGTTCACGGTGCGCAGGGGTTCGCTCATAGATAGCTCCTTCGTGCATCTTATGGATGGATTAACCACTTAAAGGTTGAGTGCATTCTAGCGTGAACAGAGGGCGCGTGCTCGCCAGGCAACAGGAGTCGCACAAAACGGCACCCCCGAAACGCTGCGGAAACATTGGAAACATGCTCGCTACAAACGGAACTCCGTAACAAACTGTCAACGTTTGCACCATAAGGTTTGCTTTACCGATCCCGCCATGGGCGCCAGTGCCACGAAGTTCTTGGCCGAGAAGTACGCGGATGCCAAGATCGCCCTGTTCTATAACGATGGCGACACGTACAGCTCAGGCGCCGCCGATACCTTCGCCGAGCAGGCCAAGGCGTCCAAGCTTGATATCGTCGATACCGAGACCTTTAAGGACGATTCTTCCACGAGCTTTACCAACCAGCTCACCAAGGTCATGCGCAAGATCAAGATCGAGGGCCTGACGGGCGAGCTGACGTGGAATGACGAGGGCCAGGTCGAAAAGCCCGCCACAGCCTATGTGATCCAGGACGGCAAGTACATCGCCGCCTAAGTGCGCATAAAGCGCGACCAGTGAGGCCGTTTTATTCAGGGCAGGGACGCCTGTAACAGAACGGAAACATTACTTTCACACAATAAAGTGGCATTACTGCATAAAGTAATAGAAATACGCAGAATTATGGATAAATGAACAAATCCAAAGAAAAGTTGAAATAATCGCCACTTTCCTTAACTAAAGCGTCTAGTATTTTGCGAACGCCGAACACGGCGAAGGATGGCCTGTCGGGTAACCGAAACCCGACGAGATTTGAGAGGAGAGCCGCATGTCGAGCCTCACCGGTAAGTCATTGAACCCTGTTATGAATCGCAGGAGCGTTATCGCGAGCGCAGCAGGTCTGGGGGCGATGTCCATTCTAGCTGGCTGCTCCTCCAACGGCGGCGACAGCGGTTCCGCTTCGAGCGACGCTTCGTTTAAGATCGGTACCATCGGCCCGCTGACCGGCGCCAACGCGTCCTACGGCAAGTCCGTTACCCAGGGTGTCGAGCTTGGCTGCAAGGATTTCTCGACCAAGGA
>CAJMRZ010000087.1 GCA_905215945.1 uncultured bacterium
CCCTTCGGATCATGTGATCCCTTAGGGACGGAGGAAAAGGGATCAGTTTTGCCTGAGGGGCTGCTGAAGACTTTGTCCTGCTTAGGCTGCGGGCGTCGCCCACCGCAGCGACGCCACTATACTTTTGAGTGTCTGAGCATTTTGAAAGGCAGGATATGACCGCAACCGCCAGTCGAACCACCAATCGCAGACCCGAGCTCTTGGCCCCCGCCGGAGGCCCGGAGCCCTTTGCCGCCGCGCTCGCTGCCGGGGCAGACGCCATCTACTGCGGCATGGGCAGCTTCAACGCCCGCCGCAAGGCAACCAACTTTACCGACGAGGCCTTTGAGCAAGCCTGCCGCGCCGCGCATCTAGCCGGGTCGCGCGTCTACGTCACGGTAAACATCGTCATCAAGCAGTCCGAGATGAGCGATGCGCTGCAGCTCATCCATCGCTGCTCCACGCTGGGCGCCGACGCCTTCATCATCCAGGACTGGGGCCTGTTCTTTGAGGTCAAGCGCACCATGCCCGGCATCGAGACGCACATCTCGACCCAGGCGAACATCCATGATGACCGCGGAACGCTTTGGTGCCACGAGCAGGGCGCCGACCGCGTGACCCTCTCGCGCGAGCTCTCCATCGACGAGATCGCCGTCATTCACAACGCCGCGCCCGATGTCGACCTCGAGGTCTTTAGCCACGGCGCCATCTGCTTTTGCTACTCGGGCCTGTGCCTGCTGTCGAGCTTTGCCATGGCGGGCCGCTCGGCCAACCGCGGCATGTGCGCTCAACCCTGTCGCCTGCCTTACGAGCTGATCGACGAGAACGGCCGCTCGCTCTCCCCTGCCGGTCGCGAGCGCGCGCTGTGCCCGCGCGACACCAACACGTCGCAGCTTGTTCGCCGTCTGTATGACGCCGGTGCCGCATCGCTCAAGCTCGAGGGCCGCATGAAGGCTCCCGATTACGTGTATTCCATCGTCGACGTGTATCGTCATCAGATTGATGACATGCTGGCCGATGTTTCGACCTCCAAGGATGAGGATGCAGCCCGCCAGCGACAGCTCAAGCGCTGCTTTAACCGCGACTTTACGCACGCCTACCAAGACGGTACCTCGGGCGACGAGATGATGAGCTACGAGCGCTCCAACAACCGCGGCCAGATTGTGGGCACGGTGCTGGGCAGCCGCCTGGCCAACCGCGATGTACGCGGACTCAAGCCCGACGATCGCCGTCGCCGCGCCGCCATCGCCCGCATTGAGCTGTTTGAGCCCGTGGGCAAGGGCGACCTGCTGGAGCTTCGTCACGATAACGAGTTTGACCAGTTCCTGACCACCATTGCCGCCGATGATGCCGCTGCCGGCGATGTTATCGAGTGTCGCGTGCCCCGTAGCATGCCCGAGGGCTGCCGCGTGCGCGTGATTCGAAGCCAGCGCGCCATTGACGCCGCCGGGGCTGCGCTCAAACGCGATGTGCTGCGCCGCCGCGCCGTAGACGTGTCCGTTGTGGCGCGTCTGGGCGAGCCGTTTGCCGTTACGCTCACCTGTTGCGACGATCCTTCGCTTACGGCCACGGCCACGGGCTTTACCGTCGAGGCTGCCAAGACCCGCGCCGTCGAGGCATCCGATCTGGTTGAGCACGTCGGGCGCATGGGCTCCTCTCCCTTTGAGGCCGCAAGCTTTAACGTTTCGCTCGACGCCGGCTGCGGTATGGGCTTTTCCGCCGTGCACAAGGTGCGCGCCGCCGCTTGTAAGGCGCTGGAAGAGGCCATTCTGGCACCGTACGAGGAGCGCGCGAAAACGCTCGAGCTGCCGGCGATTGTAACCAGTGATTCCCGCCCCGCGCCCGAGCACTACCGCGATGAGCCGCAGATCTGCGCCACCGTCACCTCGCTCGAGGCCGCCGAGGCCGCTCGCGCCGAGGGTGTTACGCGCATCTACATGACCACCGACGCGCTCGATGCGGCCGAGCTCTCCCCCGCCGATGCATTTGAGCAGGGCATCGTACCCGTGCTCGACGAGGTCTGCCGCGCCGTTGACCACGAGCGCGTCGATCCTTGGATCAATGCCGGAGCCACCGTCGCCGTCGGCAATATCTCCGAGCTCGCCGTAGCCGCTCATGCCGGCGCCACGGCCGAGATTCGCTCTTGCCTGCCGGTGCACAACACGCCCTGCATGGAGGCGCTTGCCGGGCGCGGAGCCGGTGCGTTTTGGCTCTCGCCCGAGATCACGCTCGACGAGATTGTCTCGCTCGGCGCCGCCGCGCCCGCGGCTCTGGGCATCACCGTCTTTGGCCGCCCGCGCGTCATGACAAGCGAGCATTGCATTCTGCAGGTTGCCAACGGCTGCATCCGCGATTGCGCCAACTGCCGCCTGCGTGCCCGCAAGCTCTCGCTCAAGAATATCGACGGAAAGGTCATGCCGGTGCGTACCGACATCCACGGCCGCTCACGCCTGTACGACGCCTACCCCATCGACCTCACGCCTCAGGTTCCTCAGCTGCTCGATGCCGGCGTGCGTCGTCTCATGGTGGACGGAACGCTGCTCGAGACGGATGAGATCGCCCGTGCCGTCGCTCGCGTCCGTCGCGCCGTCGAAGCAGCACAGGCCGGCCGCAAGCCCGCCGCCCGCCTGCGCGGGGCGACTTCGGGCTGCATGTTTGTGGGAATTAGCTAACCGAAAGGCTTACACGTGAACGAAGAACCTCAAGTCCTCTACTGCGACGCCTGGCTTATGGCCATCGACAAGCCCGCCGGCATGATCGTCCACGGCGACGGCACCGGCGAGCGCACGCTCACCGACTACGCCAGCGACCTGCTGCTGGCGATGGGCGACGGCTTTGCCGCGACCGACATGCAGCCGCTCAACCGCCTGGACCGCAACACCACCGGCGTGGTGTTGTTCTCGCTCGACAAGCAGACGCAGCCCGCTTTTGACCAGATGGTCATCGACCACGCATTCGAAAAGCACTATCTGGCGCTGGCCGAGGGCAAGATCGACTGGAACGAGAAGCTCATCGACAAGCCCATCGCCCGCGACCGTCACGACAGCCGAAAGATGCGCGTCGGCGCCAGCGGCAAGCCGTCTCAAACTCGCGTGAAGGTGCTCAAACGTCTTAAGAGCCGTCGTGGCCTGCCCGCGCGCTCGTATATCGATGTCGAGTTGCTCACCGGCCGCAAGCACCAAATCCGTGTGCACCTGGCAAGCGAGCATCATCCCCTGGTTGGCGACGACCTGTACGGAACGCCGCGCCCCTGCGGCCTGATGCTCCACGCCCACAGCGTGTCCTTTACGCATCCCGTAACCGGCGAGCACATCCACATCGAAGCCCCCTGCCCCTGGGAGCCCTAAACCACCACAATCGGGACAGGCACCTTTGTGGTGGTTTTGCCGCAATGGCTCAGCCGCGGTCCCAAAACGTCTCGATCTGTAACAGTTAGAGCCCATTTTCCGGTCGGTCTGTTACAGATCGAGACATTCGAATCCCCCTTAAGGGAAAATCTCAATCTGTAACAATAACTCGGCAAAATCGGTCCCAGATGTTACAGATTGAGACAAAGGGACGGCGCGGCTCGGAAGTATCTCGATCTGTAACACCTAGCCCACTTTTAACGGTCTAGTTGTTACAGACTTAGACAAAACCGGTAGACAACAAAAGCGGCAACGCCCGTAATGGACGTTGCCGCTTTTCTATTGAGAAAACTACTCGGTTTTCGTTACTAACCACCACAGCGGGGACAGGCACCTTTGTGGTGGCTTTGGCCTTGTCCTGTCCCCTGTCGCTAGACCGTAATGACGTTATCCATCGACTGGTACTTGGCGGATACCTCGCCCGCAGTGATGATCGTTGCATCGCGAAAGTCCGCGAACTTGACGGACGCCACCATGCCAAATTTACTGGCGTCTGAGATTACGAAGCGCTTGGCGGTATGGCGCATCGAGATACGCTTGACCTGCGCTTCCTCGATATCCGGTGTGGTGAAGCCCTGCTCGGCGGCAATGCCGTTAGAACCCCAAAAACCGCAATTGAAGTTGTAGCGGTCTAGGGTTGCCAAGGCATCGGGGCCAACGAGCGCTTCGGTCTCGGGCTTGAGCTCGCCGCCCAGCACCACGGTGCGCATGCCGCGCAGAGCGAGGTGCTGAGCATGGAGCACAGAATCGGTCACATAGGTGACGCCCTCAAGGCGCGGAAGATGCTCGATGAGCTTGAGGGTCGTTGAGCCCGAATCGATGTACACAAAGCTCTCGGACTCCACCAGTGCCGCCGCGCGGGCGCAGATACGCTCCTTGTCGTCGTTATGGAGATCACTGCGCTCGCTGATCGTCAGGTCGCGCGTCACGTGCGCACGCTCCAGACTCGTCGCGCCTCCGTGCACCTTGGCGATACGGTGTGCACGGTCGAGCGCCTGCAGGTCGCGCCGAATGGTAGACGCCGTCACGCCCAGGGCTTCAGCAAGCTCAGGCACGGTAACCGAGCCGGCCTGCTGCACCATCGACACGATCGCGTTGAGCCTATCTTCCGCAAGCATCGCTTACTCCTCCTCGGGGTACACGACTCCCCAATCGGCGCGGAGCTTGGTCATAAGCTCCATAACATCGGAAGCATAGCCCAGAAGCTCGCGCTTCGAATCATCGCCGGCGACGGCCTTCTCCAGGTCGGCCATCTCGTAGCACAGTGCGTAGGCCTCGGTGCCAGCGTGGACCTCCTCACGGCGACCGTCAACAGTCCACACAATGGTCGCATGGTCGGCGCGCGGATACTCGTTGACCTCGATATAGCACTTGTCGAAACTGATGACCGAGCGCTTGGGCTGCTTGGAGTGGAGCGTAAGGCTCACGACGCCCAGCTGCTGCTCGGCATTACGGCAGACGATACCGCCCGCTACGTCGACACCGGTCTCACAGGTGTTGCCCAGCGAAACGACCTCAGCGGGCTGACTTGCCATAAACAGGCGCATGACGGAGAGCGCATACACGCCAATATCGAGCATGGCGCCGCCGGCGAGACTACGGTTGTAGAACCGGTTGGTCAGGTCCCCGTACTCCTTATAGCTGCCAAAGTTGAGCTGGGCGAGGTTCATGCGACCAAAGTCGCCCGCATCCATGCGGCGGCGCAGCTCCTGATACAGCGGCATGTGAAGCACCGTGGTGGCGTCCATAAGGACCACGTTGTGCTCGTCGGCGATGGCACGGGCCTCGTCGAGCTCGGCGGAATTGAGGGTAATGGCCTTTTCGCAGAGCACGTGCTTACCAGCTGCCAGAGCGGCTCGCAGGTAGGTGATATGAGTGTTGTGCGGCGTGGTGATATAGACTGCGTCAATGTTCGGATCGGCATAGAGGTCCTCGACCGTGTCATAGACCTTCTCGATGCCATACTGCTCGGCAAAAGCCTGGGCCTTGGACAGCGTACGGTTGGCGACACCCGCGAGCTTGCGGCCGGCCAGAGCGAGGGACTGGGCCATCTGGTTGGCGATAACGCCGCACCCGATCACAGCCCAACGAAGCTCGGGAGCCGTAAAAATATCGTCGGGGAACGGCTGATCCTGGACCGAGGCAAACGCCGCCTTTGCGGCTGCCTCGGCGTCGAGCGGAGCCTGTTTGGAATCTGCCATGATGTGCCTCCTGAGTCATCGGAAGTCCTTCATTTCTAACAACCCTATAGTCGCACAATTGCGCGCGTATCTGCTCGTGTTTGCGTATTTATTTGCTTATCGGTCATTATTTAGCCATAGTTGGCAGATGTTTGCGCGGCTATGCGCATTATCGCGCAAGGCTATGCGCGTAAATGCGCATGCGACGATCCTTGTGAAACATAAAGGGGCGGAACACCAAAGCCCTAAAAGACAGACCCAGCTGTATTACTTCACCCCTCTGGGGGCATCAGACATCAAAGGATCGTCCCAAACTGCCGGCAAAAAGGGAACGCCCCTATGTGCCGACACCTAGGGACAGTCCCTAAGTGCCGCTTTCGTTGAAGCCTATCCCAGATGGCCAGATATACAAATCTAAAGACTGTCCCCATCAACTAGCCGTTTAAGAACGTCCCCAACGACTAGTCATTTAAGTCTGTCCCCAATGACTGCCAATCAACGGCCACTCATTTAAGTCTGTCCCGAATGAGTAGGGGTAGAAAAAGGCCCGGGTGCCGTGGCATCCGGGCCTTTGCTAGCAACTTGATGTTGCGGGCAGCTTAGAACTTGTGGCCGCACTTCTTGCAGACGCGCAGCTTGTTCTTGCCGTCCTTCTCGTGACCGACGCGGGTAACCTTACCGCACTCGGGGCAAACGAGATTGACGTTGGAGGCGTCGATGGGAGCCTCCTGCGAAACGATGCCGCCCTGCTGGTTGGCAGCGTTGGGCTTGACGGCCTTCTTGACGACCGAAACGCCCTCGACAACGACCTTGTTCTCGGCGGGGAGAGCACGCAGGATAACGCCCTGCTTGCCGCGATCCTTACCAGAGAGAACCTGGACCTTATCGCCCTTCTTGATATACATATATCTCCCCTAACTACAGGGTCTCGGGAGCGAGCGAGACGATCTTCATGTACTTCTTGTCACGAAGCTCGCGAGCGACGGGCCCGAAGATACGGGTGCCGACGGGCGAACCATCGTTGTTGATGACAACGCAGGCGTTCTCATCAAAGCGAATGTAGGAGCCATCCTTGCGGCGG
>CAJMRZ010000088.1 GCA_905215945.1 uncultured bacterium
GCGGTAGTCGATGCCCTCGGCAGCAAGCTCGGCCACGGTCTGCTCCATGACCTTCACCATCGTGGCGTGCTCCTCGTCGGTCACGATGGGCACCGGGCTGTAGACGCCCATGCCGCCGGTGTTGGGGCCCTTGTCGCCCTCGAGCGCGCGCTTGTGGTCCTGCGAGGTGGCCATGGGGCGCACGGTCTTGCCGTCGGTAAAGGCCAGCAGCGAGCACTCAGGACCAATGAGCATCTCCTCGATAACCACAGTGTTGCCGGCATCACCAAAGGTGCCGCCAAAGCACTCGCGCACGGCCTCCTCGGCCTGCTCAAGTTCGGTCGCCACGATAACGCCCTTGCCCGCGGCAAGGCCGTCGGCCTTGACGACCAGCGGGGCGCCCTGCTCGCGCACGTAGGCGAGAGCCGAAACCTCGTCGGTAAACGAGCCGTAGGCTGCCGTCGGAATACCCGCGCGCTCCATGAGCTGCTTGGAGAACAGCTTGGAGCCCTCCATCTGGGCGCCCTCGGCACCCGGGCCAAAGCAGGGAATACCCGCCGCACGCACGGCGTCGGCCACGCCCGCCACGAGCGGAGCCTCGGGGCCAATTACCACGAGCCCGCATCCGTGGCTCTGGGCAAACGCCGCCACGGCCGCAGGATCGCAGTCGTCGAGAACAACGTTCTCGCCACAGCTCGCGGTGCCGCCGTTACCCGGCGCAATGTAGAGCTTGCCGGCGCGCGGTGATGCTGCGAGCTTGGCTGCCAAAGCATGCTCACGGCCGCCGCTGCCCAACAACAGGATGTCGATGGTTTGAGTGTCCGCCTTCAAGGGTGCCTCCTCTATGGATGAACGGCCCGCTCCGCGCGAGCCCTTTGCAAGCAAATATACCCCTCGGCCGCCCGTCCGGGCTGCAAAGGGGTATATCGCAATAACCAAATAGTCCCGATTACTTCCAGAATCGGTTGATGATCTGCTCGCGACCGGCGCCAACGCCAATGAACGTCACGCGGGTGTGTGCCAGATCCTCGATAAACGCCACGTAGTCCTGAGCCTCCTGCGGCAGCTCGTCAAAGCTGCGGCAACCGGTGATATCGCACTTCCAGCCAGGGAGCTCCTCGTAGATGGGCTTGGCATGCTCAAAGCGCACCTGATGCTCGGGCACGCTCGTGTAACGCTCGCCATCGACGTCATAGGCAACGCACACCTTGATGGTGTCGAAGGCCGAAAGCACGTCGAGCTTGGTCAGGGCAATGTCGGTGAGGCCGTTGACGCGCGAGGCATAGTTGGCGATAGGGCCGTCAAACCAGCCGCAACGACGACGGCGACCGGTGGTCACGCCGTACTCATAGCCCTCCTCGGTCAGCGTGTGACCGGCCTCGGACTCATAGGAGAGCTCGGTGGGCATGGGGCCCGAACCGACGCGGGTGATATAGGCCTTCATGACGCCCAGCACGCGGTCGACGTTCTTCATGCCCACGCCGGAGCCGGTGATGGCGCCGCCGGCGGTGCAGTTGGAAGACGTCACGTACGGATAGGTGCCGTGGTCGATGTCGAGTAGCGTCGCCTGGGCGCCCTCAAACAGCAGGTCCTTGCCCTCATCGATCATGTTGTTGAGCAGCAGACTCGTCTCGGTGATGTAGGGGCGCAGGCGCTCGGCCATCGGCAGGTACTCGTCGCAAATCTGGTCCACGGTGTAGGTGGGCAGGTTGTAGATGAGCTCGAACTCGGGGTTCACGCGGGCGAGAGCGGTCTCCAGCTTGTCGCGGAACAGCGTCTCGTCCAGCATGTCCTGCATGCGCAGGCCAATGCGGGCCATCTTGTCCTGATAGCACGGACCGATGCCGCGCTTGGTGGTACCGATGTTCTTTTTGCCGAGCTTCTGCTCAAAGGCGCCATCCAGATCGATGTGGTACGGCATGATGACATGCGCGTTGCCGCTAATCTTGAGGTTCTTGGTGGTGATGCCGTCGGCCTCGAACATATCGATCTCCTCAAGGACAACCTTGGGGTTGACGACGCAGCCGTTACCGATCACCGACACGTGGTCGGAATACATGATGCCGGAGGGCACCTGGTGCAGGCCGTACTTCTTGCCGTTGACGACGATGGTGTGGCCGGCGTTATTACCGCCCGAGTAGCGCACGACGGCATCGAAGTCGCCGGCGACCAGGTCGCAAATCTTACCTTTGCCCTCATCGCCCCACTGGGCACCGACCAAAACGGTTGACGGCATGTTTACTCCTTACATTCATGGACTGTCTACGCGCCACGCCGGCACGCAGAAGCACAAAACATTCCCAGTATACCCGTGCAACGGGCGCCTGTCCTACTCCTCGGCATGTGCCCCATCAAGCTCATAGAACTTGGTGGATGCCGGCAGGAACATCAGGTCGACGTCGCCGATCGGGCCCGAACGGTTCTTGGCCACGACGATACGCGTAACGCCCTCGTCGGGTCGATCGTCGCGCGAGGCCTCGGCCTCGTCGGCGGAGCGGTCCAAGAACATGACGATATCGGCGTCCTGCTCGATGGAGCCCGATTCACGAAGGTCGGAAAGCTGCGGGCGCTTGCCGGTACGGGATTCAACCTGACGCGAGAGCTGCGACAGCGCGATGAGCGGGATCTTGAGCTCCTTGGCCATGATCTTCAGACCACGCGACATCTCCGAAACCTCGACGGTACGGCTCTCAGAACGACGACCCGGCGGAGGACTCACCAGCTGCAGGTAGTCCAGGATGATGATTGCCTTCTCCTTGTTATGGAGCATACGGCGGCTCTTGGCGCGAATCTCGGTCACTGTGGTGCCGGGCGTATCGTCAATCAGAATATCGAGCTTGGACAAGGTCTGCGTGGCCTCATTGATATTGGCCCACTGCTCGGGGCTAATGCGGCCCATGCGGAAGTCACTGATCGAGATCATGGCGTAGGCGCAAATCAGACGCTGGGCAATTTCCTTGCCCGACATCTCCAGCGAGAAGAAGCCGACGGTATAGCCCGCAGCGGCGGCGTTGAGCGCCAGGTTCAAAGCGAACGACGTCTTACCTACAGCAGGACGGGCGCCGATGATGATGAGCTGACCCTCACGGAAACCCATGAGCATGCGGTCGAGCGACGGGAAGCCCGTGGGCACGCCCGCAGCCTGGCCACCGGCCTGGCACACTTCCTCGGCCTCGTTATAGGCCTCCACCATAAACTCGGTCAGTGTCTTGTAGCTCGACTTGACCTCGCGTGCCGTAACCTTGAGCAGCTTGCTCTCGGCCAGCTCCACGACCTCTTTGGTGTCGGTGGGGGCGTTATAGGCCAGCGCGTTAATCTCGTTGGTGGCGCCGATCAGCTCACGCAGCATCGAATCGCGGCGAACGATGGCGGCATGGTGCTGCCAGTTGACGAGCGACAGGGTCTGACCCATCAACTCCAAAATGTACGCTTCGCCGCCCACGGCATCGAGTTTGTTGATGCTTCGCAGGTAATCGATCAGCGAGATGGAGTCGATAGGAATGCGGCTGTTGTACATATCGACCATCGCGGTATAGATGGTCTTATGAATGGGCCGGTAGAAGTCATCGGGCTGCAGCTCGACCTGGGCCTCTTCGACCACCTCGGGCGATAGCAGCATAGCGGCCAGTACATTGGCCTCTGCATCTTGGTTTTGGGGAAGACCCAACTTTGAGCCGCGGTCCTCAACCGTCAGCCCGGTCTCCCTATCGTCATATGCCATGAGCATCCTCATTCATATCGCTTGCGAGCATCCATAGTATCAGCCACGGTCCCAAAACGCGCCGCGCACCGCCAATCATCACCGAACCAAACGGATGAAGGGTCCTGTATATAGGGCTTCGACGCAACGTTCACCATGACACTCACTCAGCGCAAAAAACAAAAGGGCGCCCTGGTTTCCCAGAGCGCCCTTCTTAGAACAAGATTGTTGCGTTGCAGCAAATGCTACTCGGCAGCAGCCTCAGTCTCGACCTCGGCGGTCTCGGCCTCGGCGACCTCAGCGGCCTCCTCGACCTCAGCCTCGGCAGCGAGCTCCTCGGCGGTAACGCCGACGAGAACGACAACCTCGGCCTTGATCTCGCGGTACAGCGAGATGGCAACGGTGTGGGCACCGGCAACCTTGATGGGCTTACCGAGCTCGACGCGCTTGCGGTCGATGTCCATACCGAGCTGAGCCTTGATGGCGTCAGCAATCATAGCAGCGGTAACGGAGCCAAAGAGGATGCCCTCGTCGCCGACCTTGACGTCAACGGTGACCGTCTTGCCCTCGAAGGCAGCCTTGGTCTCGTTGGCGGTAGCCAGACGGACGGCCTCGCGCTTGGCGATGTTGTTGCGACGCTCGTCAAGCTGCTTGAGGTTGCCCTTGGTGGCGGCAACAGCGAGCTTCTTGGGGAACAGGAAGTTCTCAGCGTAACCCTGAGCGACCTCTACGACGTCACCCTCGCCGCCCTTGCCCTTGATCTCATCGAGAAGAATAACCTTCATGATGCGTCTCCCTTCTTAGCCGCGGTCGCGGTTGCCACGAGAGGAAACCACGGGGACGGTGTACGGCAGGAGAGCCATCTCGCGGGCGCGCTTGATGGCGTTGGCGATGTCATGCTGATGCTGCGTGCAAGCGCCAGTGACGCGACGGGGCTTGATCTTGCCACGGTCGGTCATGTACTTACGGAGAAGCTGAGTGTCCTTATAGTCGATGAACTCAGTGTTCTCCTTGCAGAACTGGCAGTACTTACGACGCGGCTGACGTGCAGAAAAATCATTAGCCATGTCAAAATACCTTTCGTTTGGCAACTTCGGCGAACCGAAGCCGCCTCTCACTCAAAAATAGGTGAACAGCCCTTAGAACGGGATGTCCTCATCGTAGACGTCGACCGCGGGCGGCGTAGCCACCGGTGCGGCAGGACGCGCTGCGGGCGCGGGAGCTGCGGGGGCGTAACCGCCCTGATCGTAGCCACCCTGGCCACCACGGGAGCTCATAAACTCGATCTCATCGACGATGACCTCAAGCTTGCTCCGGCGCTGGCCGTCGCGCTCCCAAGAGCTGTAGCGCAGCTTGCCCTCGATCGCGACCTTGTTTCCCTTTGCCAGGAAACGGCTCACGGCCTCGGCGCGCGTGCCGAACATAGTGCAGTCGACAAAGTTGGGATAGTCCTCCCACTCGCCAGTCTGCGGGTTGCGGCGACGATCGTTCACGGCGACGCCAAAGGACAGAACCTGGGTTCCGCCAGCGGTGGCGCGCAGCTCGGGATCACGCGTGAGGTTACCGGTGATGTTCACTCGATTGATGCTCATAACTCACTACTTCCTCTTGGGGCACAAGCCCAGTCCAAAACGACAGTCTTACTCCTGGTCGTCGCGACGGACGATCATGTGGCGAACCACAGCGTCGGTGATGCGCAGGACGCGATCAAGCTCGGCGATCTGGGTAGGATCTGCGTGGAAGTTGATGAGGGTGTAGTCACCATCGGTGAGATCGTTGATCTCGTAGGCGAGCTTGCGCTTGCCCCACTCGTCAACGGAGTCGACCTTGCCAGCGCCCTCAGCGATCGTGGTATCGATACGCTTCATAACAGCGAGACGAGTCTCGGGGTCGAGCGACGGGTCAACAAAGAACAGCAGTTCATAAGCCTTCATATTGTCACCTCCTCTGGGCAAATGTGGCTTCAGGTCGTGAAGGTGCGCCTGAAGCAGGAAAAGACTTGGTAATAATATCTTTCAACCTCCTAGGCTGCAAGAATATGCAGCTACAACCTCATGACCTCCACATATGCCCATACTCGCACGACGTTTCATGCGCATTCCAACCAAATGCCGACCAAAAGCTTGACGGATCTGTGGACAAGATACGGTGCCGTGGGGACAAGCTGAGCCAAGTCGCAGGTCAACGGGCGCATGGTTGTGGTCGCAAAATGCATACCAGTGGTCTAATTGATCGCCAAAAAGATTTTAAATTCGTTTGCTCGTGGTCTATAAAGTCCTTTTTTGAGCAATTCGCATAGCATGATTTTGCTGGTCAGACTGCATGTGACGCGCGTTTTAGGCACAGCGCGAGACGCTGTGGATCAAAAAATGCCAACTTTTCTGTTTGCACTTTGCGATTCCTCGTGTATACTGACTTTCGCATTTAACGGAGAGTTGTCCGAGTGGCCGAAGGAGCACGATTGGAAATCGTGTAGGCGTCAAAAGCGTCTCCAGGGTTCAAATCCCTGACTCTCCGCCAGTTAATTCCAAAGCAGGCCTTCGAGCCTGCTTTGTTTTTACCCCACGCGGAGGGGTGGCAGAGTGGTTGAATGCGGCGGTCTCGAAAACCGTTTCACCGGAAACCCCGGTGACGAGGGTTCGAATCCCTCCAGCTCCACGATAAGCATTAAGAGACAGTGAATGCTGACGGATAGTACTGAATTGAAAAGGTTCTGTCCGTTTGTTGTATCTGTTGAGTGTCTTTAAAGTCTTTCTTTCATATCGTTGTTGAGAAGTCTATTTTTAATATTGTGAAAAATAAAAGAGCGATGGCTGGTAAAAAGGCAAACAAAAAACAGGTGCATCCACATCTTTCGGGAGTACAAAAAGCCGTAGTGTCTTTTGCCAATATGTTTGAGAAAAACCGTCGTATAAATCG
>CAJMRZ010000089.1 GCA_905215945.1 uncultured bacterium
GTAGCCGACGTTGCAAACGCCCCTAAGCGGCAATCTGACGTTCAATCGTCGGTCGCGTACAAAAAGTACGCTTCCCTCCTCTTTCACGCCACCTTGCTCGCTTAGGGACGTTTTCGCTGACGTGAGCTCAACCTGCGACGGCGCCAAATTAGTTATCCGCACAAAAAAGGAGGCCTCCGCGGCGATGCGGAAGCCTCCTTTTTTGTGCACGGTGTACTTTTGAGTGTGCAAGTGGGGGAGTTGTTACTCCTCGACGATCTCGGTGATCGCGCCAGCGGGGCAAGCGTCCTGGCAAGCGCCACAGGCGACGCAGGAGTCCTCGTCAGCGACGGTAGCGACGTCCTGGAGCTCCAGAACGCCAGCGGGGCAGGAGTCGACGCAAACGCCACAAGCGATGCACTCGTCGGCATCAATTACGGGATGAGCCATGGTAGTTTCCTCTCTGTTGACCGACGCTACAGGCGATGCGCGCCGGTTTGATTCGGGCAAAAACATACCACGGGAGCGACCGTTTGCAATACCCTCTGACCGGCATCTTCATACCGTTCGCCGAGTATGCCAAGGTTTACTAAAAAACGCGCAGGTGGGGCCGTTGAGCTGCGCAAATGTTAGCTAAAGGTGACTTGAAATATTGAGCTATTGGGCGCGCCTGCGGAAAGGGCATCCCGTTATTTGGCCGAAAACCGGGTCGCAGTTTCCGGTTGGGCCCGCTAGCGGAAACTGCGACCCGGTATCAGCTCTCAAAACGGGATACGGTTTCCGGTTGAGCCTTCAGACGGAAACTGCGACCCGGAATCCACGCTCAAACCGGGACAAGCTTTCCGCAAGGCAGCCCCAGGCACCCTCGGACCCAAACCTCAGTCATCTCTACATAGATCTCGATAGATTTGCCTAGAACTCAAACAATGCGTCTACCTGCGCATTTGCGAACCTAAACTCTCAGAGATAAGAAATCTTATATGAATTGACTTAGATTTTGTATATTCCGGCCCATAAGGGGATACACTACATCCTGAAAGACAAGCCGAAACACCGCGCGGCAGACCGCCGAGTCGGTGCAAACGCACAAGAGAGAGGGAATTTCTAATGGGCAAGATTCTTGGTATCGACCTTGGTACTACCAACTCCGCAATGGCCGTTCTCGAGGGCGGTTCTCCGACCATTATCGTGAACGCCGAGGGCGACCGCACTACCCCGTCCGTCGTGGGCTTCCGTGCCGACGGCGACCGCGTCGTGGGTAAGGCCGCTAAGAACCAGGCTGTCACCAACCCCAAGAACACCGTGTTCTCCATCAAGCGCTTCATGGGCCGCAAGTACTCCGAGTGCACCTCCGAGATCAAGACCGTGCCGTATGAGGTCAAGGAGGGCCAGGGTGGCCGTGCCGTCGTCGACATCGAGGGTAAGGATTACACCGCTGAGCAGGTGAGCGCCATGACGCTCGCAAAGATGAAGGCCGACGCCGAGAAGTATCTGGGCGAGACCGTCACCGACGCCGTCATCACCGTCCCGGCCTACTTCAACGACGCCCAGCGTCAGGCCACCAAGGACGCCGGTAAGATCGCCGGCCTCAACGTCAAGCGTATCGTCAACGAGCCGACCGCTGCTGCTCTGGCCTATGGCCTGGACAAGCAGGGCACCGACCAGCGCATTCTGGTCTTCGACCTGGGCGGCGGTACCTTCGACGTCTCCATCCTCGACCTCGCCGACGGCGTGTTTGAGGTTCTGTCCACCTCGGGCGATAACCACCTGGGCGGCGACGACTGGGATCAGCGCGTCATCGACTGGATGGCCGATAAGTTCCAGCAGGAGAACGGTGTCGACCTGCGTCAGGACCCCATGGCCCTGCAGCGTCTGAAGGAGGCCGCCGAGAACGCCAAGAAGGAGCTCTCCGCCGCCCAGCAGACCACCATCAACCTGCCGTTCATTACCATGAACCAGTCCGGCCCGCTGCACCTCAACTACACGCTGACCCGCGCCGAGTTCGAGAAGATCACCCGCGACCTGCTCGAGCGCTGCAAGCAGCCTGTCACCAACGCCCTGCGCGACGCCAAGCTTAAGCTCTCCGATCTGACCGAGGTCATCCTCGTCGGCGGCTCCACCCGTATGCCCGCCGTCCAGGAGCTCGTCAAGACCATGACCGGCAAGCAGCCCAACATGTCCGTGAACCCCGACGAGGTCGTTGCCGACGGCGCTGCCGTCCAGGGCGGCGTGCTCACCGGCGACGTCGAGGGCATCCTGCTGCTCGACGTTACCCCGCTGTCGCTGGGCGTCGAGACCATGGGCGGCATCATGACCAAGATGATCGACCGCAACACCACGATCCCGACCTCCAAGACCGAGGTCTACTCCACCGCTGCCGACAACCAGACCAGCGTCGAGATCAACGTGCTCCAGGGCGAGCGCGAGCTTGCTCGCGATAACAAGTCGCTCGGTAAGTTCCAGCTGACCGGCATCCCGGCTGCCCGCCGCGGCGTGCCGCAGATCGAGGTCACCTTCGACATCGACGCCAACGGCATCGTCAAGGTCTCCGCTAAGGACAAGGGCACCGGCAAGGAGCAGCAGATCACCATTTCCGGCTCCACTGCGCTTTCCGACGACGAAGTCGATCGTATGGTCAAGGACGCCGAGGCTCATGCCGAGGAGGACAAGAAGCAGAAGGAAGAGGTCGAGGTCCGCAACCAGACCGACAGCCTGTGCTACTCCACCGAGCAGACCCTCAACGAGCTCGGTGACAAGGTTTCCGCCGACGTGAAGTCCAAGGCCGAGGCCGCTATCGCCGACGCCAAGAAGGCGCTCGAGGGCTCTGACGTCGAGGCCATCAAGGCCGCCGGCGAGTCCCTGCAGTCCGTGGCCTACGAGCTGGCCCAGGTTGTCTACGCCGACGCTCAGCAGCAGACCGACGGTGCCGCCGGCGCCCAGCCTGCCGACGATGACGTCGTCGACGCCGACTACGAGGTTGTGGACGACGAGGACAAGTAATCATGTCCGCCCGTAAAGCTCGCACGGAGGCGGCTGCCACTGGCGCCGCCCCCGTTGACTCTGAGGAGAAGGACGTGAAGATTCCCGTAGAGGCCGTCGACGATACCGAGGCCAACGAGGCCCCGGCCGCCGAGGCTGTCGAGAACCAGGTAGAGGATTCCAACAAGGAGGCGACGATGACCGAGGACGAGATGGTGGAAGCCGCTATCCGCGCCGGTGAGGAAGCCGCCGACAACGACTTTAAGCTCAAGTTCGAGCAGGCCCAAAAGGAGCTCGCCGACGTGCGCAGCGAGCTCGATGCTGCGGCAGAGGCCCAGAAGGCCGCCGAGGACAAGGCAAAGGACGCCACCGAGCGCACCGCCCGTCTGCAGGCCGACTGGGAGAACTTCCGTCGCCGCACCGCCAATGAGCGTATCGCCGAGCGCGAGCGCGCGACCGAGAAGCTCGTCACTGCGCTGTTGCCGGTGATCGACGATATCGAGCGCGCGATCGACCATGCCCGCAGCCAGGAGCTTTCCGACGACTTTAAGCAGTTCGTCGACGGCGTCGACGCGGTGCATGCCAAGCTGCTCGATGTGTTTGCGCACGAGGGCGTTGAGCCCATCGACCCCAAGGGCGAGGCGTTCGATCCGCTCGAGCACCAGGCCGTGGGCCGCGTCGAGGACGCATCGCAGTACGACGAGACCGTCAACGACGTGTACCAGAAGGGCTACCGCATGGCGGATCGCATTCTGCGTTCCGCGATGGTGACGGTGACCTACGGTGGCGAGAAGCGCCCCGCACCGGAGCCCGAAGCGGCGCCCGAGGATGCTACGGCCGATACGGCCGAGAGCACCGAGGAGTAATTGAGAAGGGCCCCGGGGCAACACCCGGGGCCCTTTCTGACCTAGTGCCATATGAAAGCATGAGCCGCCGCCCGCTGGGCGGCGGATGAAACAGGAGAGGAGCTACGATGGCTGCAGGCAAAACCTTCTATGACATCCTGGGCGTATCCAAGAGCGCCTCCGATAAAGAGATCAAGAGCGCGTTTCGCAAGCTCGCGCAAAAATATCACCCCGATGCCGGCGGCGACGAGGCCAAGTTCAAGGAGATTAGCGAGGCCTACGAGACGCTTTCGGACGAGAAGAAGCGCAAAGAGTACGACCAGATGCTCATGTTTGGCGGCATGCCGGGCGCAGGCGGCGCGTATGGCGGAGGCTACGGTGCCGGCGCGGGCGCCAGTGGCTGGGGCGACATTTTCGACAGCATCTTTAGCGGCAACGGCGCCTGGGGCAGCGATTGGGGCTCGGGCTTTGCCGGGGCTGCGGGTAATGCCGGTGCCGGCGCGGGCCGCAGCCGTGCTCGCAAGGGCGGCGACCTGTCGCTGACCGTCGATGTGACGGCCGAGGACGCGTTTCGCGGCGTGACGCACAAGGTCACCTACCGCATTCCCTCGACGGGCGAGCAGCAGACCATTACGGTCTCGGTGCCCGCGGGCGCCGTGGATGGTGGCAAGCTACGCTACAAGCGTCGCGGTGAGTATGGCGTTGCAGGCGGCGAGCGCGGCGACCTGGTCGTGACCACGCACGTGGAGGAGCATCCGCTGTTTAAGCGTAAAGGTGCCGACGTGACCATGGAGGTACCGGTCTCGGTCTATGAGGCGGCGCTCGGCTGCACGGTGGACGTGCCGACGCCCGGCGGTGCGACGGTTCGTCTGAAGGTGCCCGCGGGTACCCAGACGGGCAAGAAGTTCCGCTTTAAAGAGATGGGCGCGCCCGACGTTAAGCACCGTGGCCGTACGGGCGCGCTGCTCGTCGAGATCAAGGTGCAGGTCCCCACGAACCTGTCTAATGACGAGCGCGATGCCATGACCAAGCTGCGCGAGGCCGACACGCGTGACTATCGCGAGAAGGTCAACCGTTACAAGGCGACGTACTAGGGCGGTCGCGGCGCACGCCCACGCCCGCGGGCTTATGATGGACGATAACGAGACGGAAAGGGGTCAGGTAGCATGGCCGAGGACAATAGGAACAAACCGCTGTACATGATCAGCGTGGCGGCCGAGTTGACCGGCATGCATCCGCAGACTCTGCGCGTCTACGAGTCCAAGGGCCTGGTGAACCCCCAGCGCTCGGGTGGCAACACGCGCCTGTATTCGCGTGCCGATATCGAGCGCCTGGAGCTCATCAACCAGCTGACTGACGAGGGTATCAACCTTGCCGGCGTGGTGCGCATCCTCGATATGAAGGAGCGTGCCGAGGAGCGTGACCGCGAGAACGAGAAGCTCCGCGCCCGCGTTCGCCAGCTCGAGGACGAGCTGCACGAGTACAAGATGCAAAAGAAGATCACCGCCCTGGCCCCGCGTGACGGCTCGGTTAATCCCGAACAGGTCATGCGCAAGCTACTGGGCGCCGGCGGGGATCTCTAGGTTCCGCCGTTCTAACGAACGGCGGACCGGTCGACGCTGCGCGCCGCCCAGAGCGACAATTTGTCATTCAAAAGGCAAGGCATGACCAGAAGGTCTATGCCTTGCCTTTTTCATGCCAACTTGTGCGCTCTGGACGTCGCTCGCTGTCGTTGCCAAAACATCGGTATGGGTAGTCATTGGGGACGTTCTTAAATGACTAGTCGAAAGGGACGCTCTTGCGCCAAATCTGCCGGCCCCACACTGGGCTCGTCCTTTGCTTTACTGAGATAAAGTGAACGCGCAGATTCGTAACCCACTCGCAACCGTTCTATGGCACGATATTGAACGAATGTATGCTATGCGCCCGAGCCTTTTGGGCAGAGTAGGAGACAGTATGGTCAAGCTGTACGAGGACGGCGTCTACCTGCGCGGCGGCAGCGAGGTTGTGCCTGCGGCCGAGGCTGCCGAGCGCGGTATTACGCAGACGCCCGAGGATGCCAAGCGCGGCACCATCGCGTATTCGATCCTCCAGGCACACAACACGTCCGGAGATCCCGAGGCGCTCAAGATTCGCTTCGACGCCATGGCGAGCCACGACATCACCTTTGTCGGCATCATCCAGACGGCGCGCGCCTCGGGCATGGAGCAGTTCCCGCTGCCCTACGTGCTCACCAACTGCCATAACTCGCTGTGCGCCGTGGGCGGCACCATCAACGAGGACGACCACGTCTTTGGCCTTTCCGCGGCCAAGAAGTACGGCGGCATCTTCGTCCCGCCGCACATCGCCGTCATCCACTCCTTTATGCGTGAGAACTTCGCCGGTTGCGGCAAGATGATCCTGGGTTCCGACTCGCACACCCGCTACGGCGCCCTGGGCACCATGGCCGTGGGCGAGGGCGGCCCGGAGCTGGCCAAGCAACTGCTGAAGAACACCTGGGACATCAACTATCCCAAGGTGGTGCTGGTGTACCTCACCGGCGCGCCCCGCCGGGGCGTGGGGCCCCACGACGTGGCCATTGCCCTGGTGAAGGCCACCTTTGCAAGCGGCTTCGTCAATAACTGCGTTTTGGAGTTCTGCGGCCCCGGTATTGCAGCTCTCCCCATCGACTACCGCAATGGCATCGACGTGATGACCACCGAGACCACCTGCCTCTCCTCCATTTGGGAGACGGACGGCGTGACGGAGGGCTTCTACCGCGCCCACCAGCGGCCGGAGGATTACCGGGAGCTGCA
>CAJMRZ010000090.1 GCA_905215945.1 uncultured bacterium
TCGTAGATCTTGTCCCAGCTCGTGTCTTCCATCAGCAGATCCATCGCGGGCTTGAAGGGTTTGAGCTCGGGCATCTGCTCAAACATCCACGGGAACATGGCCTCGCCGGTAAACATGAGCGGGCGCGCGAGTGTGTCGAACTCGGCACGATGAGCCTTCTCTTCTGCCGCGGCCCAGCGAATGGGCATAGTGTCGCCGTCGGCGTATATGAACTCCTGCAGCGTCCAGTACAGCGGATTCGTGCGCGTGTTGGTGCGCTCGAAGGCGCGCATCAAAAAGCTGTCAGATACCGAGGCGCCGCAGGTCAGCGTGCCGTCGCCGTCAACAAACGCGTGATCGATAATCCAATGCATGCGTTCAAAGCTCGGCTTCATGCCAAAGTCGCTGCCCATGAGCTGTAGACGCTCGACCGTCATCGGCGAGCCGTCGGGCAGCACGGGCTTCTGGGCCTCGAGCGCATCGGCCAGGGCTGCCACGCGCTCGACGTCAGCGGGGTAGCGGTTGTAGTACTGCTGCGTCTTGGCTGCCATGCGCGGGAAGGTGTGCGCGTAGACCTCGCTGGCGCTCGCGGGCAAGTGGGGGATGCCGCCGCAGGTAAAGCTTGCCGCCACGCCTTCGGGGAAGAGCGACAGATAGCTCAACGTCAAAAAGCCGCCGTAGCTCTGCCCGAGTGTGACCCAGGGCTTGCCGCCAAAGCCCACCAGGCGCAGGTACTCAAAATCGCGCACGATGGAGCTGGCGAGATGGCGCTTGAGGAAGTCAGCCTGCGAGCGTGCGGCATCGGAGCCGGCCGCCGTCGCGCGCTCGCCCAGTGCGGCAATCGTGCGCCCGTCTACACAGCTGCTGCGCCCGGTGCCGCGCTGGTCGGGCAGGACGACGCGGAAGTGCTTGACGGCCTCCTCGATCCAGCCGTCGCTTGTGGGCGACAGCGGACGCGGGCTCTCGCCGCCGGGGCCGCCCTGCAAAAACAGGAGTAGTGGCAGATCGTCGTTGATGCGGTCGGGCGCGCAAACCACGCGGTAGAAGAGCTTGATGCTCTCGGGCGCGCCGGCGATGGGTGCCGGCATAGCGCCGCGGCGCATGGTGCTGCCGACGGCCAGGAGCATCGGCTCCAGGCCGCGCCAGTCAAGGGGGACGTCGATGCTGTGGTCCTCGACATAAAGGCCGGGGACGTGGTACGAAGTGATGAGGGGCATGTGAGTCTTCCGTTCGTTGCGGTGTTTCGGGTTGACCAATTCTACCGCCGTGGGCGAGGCCATGCGCAAATCGGCTACCATGGTTGCAAACTTCTAGGAGAAAGGGCCGCCCATGTCGGTCGATATAGCCACGTATGTCCACGATCTTGCCGTTGCCGCCAAGGCAGCGTCGGCCTCGCTTGCCACGGCGAGCGATGAGCAGCGTCAGGAGGCCGTGCGCGCCATGGCCGCAGCACTGCGCAACGGTGTCGACTCCATCGTCGCCGCCAACGAGCTCGATATGTCCGCCGCGCGCGATGCGGGTACCTCGGCCGGACTGCTCGATCGTCTGCTGCTGACGCCCGAGCGCGTCGAGGGCATGGCCGCCGGCCTGGAAAAGCTCGCCGAGCTGTCCGATCCCGTGGGCCGCGTGCTCGACCATCGCGTGCTTGCAAGCGGCGTGGACCTGACCCGTGTGAGTGTGCCGCTGGGCCTGGTCGCCATGGTCTACGAGGCGCGCCCCAACGTGACGGCCGATGCCGCGGGCATCTGCATACGCACCGGCAACGCCTGCATTCTGCGCGGCGGCTCGCTGGCCTATCACTCGTGTGCCATGATTTCTGAGCTGCTGGCCGATGCGCTCGAGGCCAAGGGCTTCCCGCGCGAGGCCGTGTCGATGATCGAGTCCACCGACCGCGAGGCCACTGGCGAGCTCATGAAGCTCCGCGGCATTGTCGACGTACTCATTCCGCGCGGCGGTGCAGGCCTGATCCAGCGCTGCGTGCGCGAGTCGCTCGTGCCGGTGATCGAGACGGGTACGGGCAACTGCCACATCTACGTGCATGAATCCGCCGACTTTGATAAGGCACTCAACATTATCGTTAATGCCAAGACCCAGCGCGTAGGCGTGTGCAATGCCGCCGAGTCGCTGCTGGTCGACCGTGCTGTGGCCGATGCGTTTTTGCCTGCGGTCGTGGCAGTGCTGCATGACCACGGCGTGTTCATTCACGGCGACGAGGCAACCTGCGCCGCATGCGCCGATGCCGGGCTTGCCGAGGGTGATGACTACGTCGCCGCGACTGAGGAGGACTGGGGTCGCGAGTACCTGGCGCTCGAGATGAGCGTGAAGGTCGTGGCAAACGAGGACGAGGCCATCGCACACATCAACCGCTACGGCACGATGCACTCCGAGGCTATCGTTGCCGAGGACACGGATGCTTGCGAGTGCTTCCTGGATGCGGTCGATGCCTCGGCCGTGTACGCCAACGCCAGCACGCGCTTCACCGACGGCGGCGAGTTTGGCCTGGGCGCCGAGATCGGCATCTCGACCCAAAAGCTCCATGCCCGCGGCCCCTTTGCCGCCGAGGCCCTCACCACCTACAAATACAAGCTCCGCGGCACCGGCCAGGTCCGCCCCTAAACCCCTCGTAAACGAAAACCACCACAAAGGTGCCTGTCCCCTTTGTGGTGGTTTTAGGTGGCGTGGGCGGTTAGGACTGGAAGGTATCGCGGTCGGGGGCGAAGGACTGCATGGCCTCGATGGTGCGGGCGAACAGCTCGTCCAGCTCCCAGCCCAACATCTCGGCGCCCTGCGAAATCACGTCGCGCGAGCAGCCGGCGGCAAAGCGCTTGTCCTTGAACTTCTTCTTGAGCGACTTGGTCGTAAAGTCCATAACGCTCTTGCTCGGGCGCATGATGACGGCAGCGCCGATCAGGCCGGTGAGCTCATCGCAGGCAAACAGGATTTTTTCCATCTGCAGCTCGGGTTTGGGCAGCGAGGTGTTGAAGTCCGACGTGTGCGTTTGGATGGCGCGAATGAGCTCGGGAGACGCACCTTCGCCCTCAAGAATCTCGGCAGCATAGATGGTGTGGTTCATGGGGTCGTCCTCATGCTCCTCCCAATCCAGGTCGTGCAGCAGACCGACGATGCCCCAAAACTCCTCGTTCTCGGGGTCGAACTCGCGCGCAAAGTAGCGCATAGTGCCCTCGACCGTCTCGCCATGGGTGATGTGGAACGGGTCCTTGTTGTGCTCGTTGAGCAGTTCGAACGCGCGGTCGCGGGTGATTCCGGCGGTAAGCGGCTCTGCCATAGGAGACTCCTTGTGCTCGTGGGTATCGATAAGAATGAATACTACTAGAACAAGAAAACCACCACAAAGGTGCCTGTCCCCTTTGTGGTGGTTTTTGGCGCGGATGGGGTAGTTGAGGGCGGCTTGGGCTAGGCGGGCTTCAGCGTCCTCCTCGGTGACGCCCAAGGCCACAGCGAACTCCTCGATGGAGCGGCGTTTGGCTTCCTTGAGTACGCGCATGTAGTAGGAGCTGGGCTTTTTATCAGCTTCCTCGGCCTGGCGAATGCGGTGCATCATGGTCTTTGCCACGCGGACCGTCTCGGGCGCGCCCAGCTTGAGCTGCTGTTTAAAGTGCGTCTCCTCAAGTGAGCTGTTGCGCTCGGTAAAGGTGTCGCACTCCAGCTCGTCATAGTGGCTCAGCAGGTGCTCGGCATCTTGCTGAGAGATGGCGGCGTGCAAACGGTCGGCCTGCGCCACGGGGTACATGAGGATCGTCTGCGCATGTCCCTGCTTGGTCTCGAGCAGCAGCATGGGCTGCGGTGTGTCGTCCCTAAAACCGACGACGGTGCAGACTCCCTGACCCGGATGAATGACGTGTTGACCGATTGAGAACATGCTACCTCCAACTTATACGAATTTACGTATGACTAGAATAACACGCTGACGTGCGCAAACCCTTACTTTATGCAGGAAAAGCACACAACTCCGATAGGTAAGAGTATTCGATAACAGGCGCAGCTCATTCACACCTTTATGCATTTTCAACGCCTGCATAATCTGCAGGCAGACTGGCATCTTTGAGTGACTCCATACAAGCTGTAGTCAATTTTGTGCATATGCAATATCGATTGGCTTTACCCTGCGACAGTGCCCGTCGCTTGTGATAGAGTGCTACAAACTCTGGCTTTTGCCCTACGAGTGACCAAGAGCTCGGGGGCTTTAACACAAGGAGGATCTATGCCCGAGAAGATTGAAGAGCTGGTACGCGCTGCGCTTGCTGCGGCCCAGGAGGCCGGCGACCTTTCCGCATTTGAACTTGACGATTGCGCTATCGAGCGACCGGCTGACACTTCTCATGGCGAGTGGACCTCTACCATGGCCCTGAAGTCCGCCAAGCTGGCCCACTGCGCCCCGCGCAAGATCGCCGAGGCCATCGTTGCCCATATGCCCGAGGACCCCGCGATTGAGAAGGTCGAGATCGCAGGCCCCGGCTTCATCAACTTCTACCTTTCCGTTGCTGTCAAGAATGCCATCTTTGGCGAGGCCCGCGAGAAGGGCATGGACTTCGCTAAGTCCAACGTCGGTGGCGGCTTGAAGACCCAGGTCGAGTTCGTCTCCGCCAACCCCGTCGGCCCCATGCACATCGGCCATGGCCGCTGGGCCGCTCTGGGTGACTCCCTCTGCCGCGTTATGGATCACGCCGGTTACGACATCCAGCGTGAGTTCTACATCAATGACCACGGCTCTCAGATGAACACCTTCGGCAACTCCATCAGCACGCGCTATATGCAGCTTGCCGACATCATCGCCAAGCAGGGCGTGGATATCGACGAGGCTCACAAGCTGCTGATCGCTGACCGCGACGCCTTCGTTGCCGATGAGAACGACGAGCATCCCGAGACCCATCCGTACCAGGACAACTTTGCCGAGACCCTGGGCAAGGACTCCTACGGCGGCGACTACATCATCGATGAGGCCGCCGAGTTCTGGCGCACCGATGGCGATAAGTGGGTCAACGCCGATCCGCAGGAGCGCATGGAGAGCTTCCGCGAGCGCGGCTACGTAAAGATGGTCGACAACATGCGCGACCTTTGCCACGCCGTTAACTGCGACTTCGATCGTTGGTTCTCCGAGCGCTCCCTGTACGTGAAGGACACCGAGGGTGAGACCGCCGGCACCTCCGCCGTCGACCGCGCTTTTGAGAAGCTCGACAAGATGGGCTATCTCTACACCAAGGACGGCGCCCTGTGGTTCCGCTCCACCGACCTGGGCGATGACAAGGACCGCGTCCTGATCAAGTCCGACGGCGAGTACACCTACTTTGCCTCCGACGTCGCCTATCACTGGGATAAGTTCCAGCGCGTCGACCACGTCATCGACATCTGGGGCGCCGACCACCACGGCTACATCGAGCGCGTCCGCTGCGTCTGCGACGCTCTGGGCTACCCCGGCAAGTTTGAGGTTCTGCTGGGCCAGCTCGTCAACCTGCTGCGCAACGGCAAGCCCGTCCGTATGTCCAAGCGCAAGGGCACCATGGTGACCCTGCAGGAGCTCGTCGACGAGGTCGGCTCCGACGCTGCCCGTTACACGCTCATCTCCAAGAGCTCCAACCAGATGGTCGACTTCGATATCGAGGCCGTCAAGAAGCGCGACAACTCCAACCCGGTGTACTACGTGCAGTACGCTCACGCCCGCGTGTGCTCCATCCTGCGCCGTGCCGCTGACGTTACGCCCGAGCAGGCTGACGAGATGGGCATGAAGGCCGTCGCCGCCAAGGCTATCGGTGAGAACGTCGATTACTCGCTGCTGACCGACCCGACCGAGCTCGCCCTTTCGCGTAAGCTCAACGAGCTCACCGACCTCATCGCCAGCTGCGCTCGCGACCGCGCCCCGTTCCGTCTGACTCACTTTGCCGAGGAGCTCGCCGGCGACTTCCACAGCTTCTACGCTGCCTGCCAGGTTCTGCCGAGCGAGGGCCGTCCCGTCGACCCCGAGCTTTCGCGCGCCCGTCTGGCCGCTTGCGATGCCGTTCGCGTGACGCTCGCCCTGGTGCTCACCCTCGTTGGCGTTTCCGCGCCCGAGCAGATGTAATCTACGGGTCATTTGACCGTACAGACTTGGTTTAACTAAGCCTTGAAAGCCCGATCTCCCACGGAGGTCGGGCTTTTTGCAAACGCCGACGTATTGACGAATTTGGAACTGCTGGAAATACGAAACTATGCCGGTTTACTACGATGAATTGCTTATTGCCGAGCATGCCAAATTTGCAGAGAATAAAACCGCAGTTAGACGAGTTGCTAATTTTTTATAAACCAGCGCGTGGTCGGACATGGTGGGTTCATCGTAGTAATTCGGCATAGTTTTGTTATGTCACCAATTCGGTGGCATCGAAAAGAAGGATTTAGGCATGAAGCAGCGCCCGTCGGCGGTGGTGCCGGCGGGCGCTGCT
>CAJMRZ010000091.1 GCA_905215945.1 uncultured bacterium
CGGGCCGACCGTTTTCTGTCTAAGCCCGTGCTGTTAGCGCTTGTCTCGTTGAGCGGGCGAGGTTCGCGTGTGAGCGGTAAGTTCTATTCCAAAATGGAATACAGTGGGCTTAAGCTGGAATTGATGTCCGGGTACCTGCTTTTCTAGAATGTTTTCAACAAGATGAAAGGCGGTTCCAACCAATGATTATCGATGCAAATTCCTACTGGTTCGACGAGCACATCTTTCATGACGAGACGCTCTGCGAACAGTTTTTGGCCGAGGTACCCCGCGCCTATGACACCGAAGGCTATCTGACCATGAATTCCGCCGGCAAACGACAGATCGTGATCGAGATGCCCGCCGGTTCTCCGGGTCTTAACTACATTGAGGGCGACTACACCCTCGAGAAGCGCTTGGCCGATATGGATGAGGCGGGGGTCGACAAGGCGATCCTCAAGCTCCCCGGTTGTCACGAGTGGATGTCGCTCGAGATGTGCCGGCGTTTCAACGACGGTATGGCTGCTGACGCGAAGGCGTCAAGTGGCCGTTTGATTCCGCTTGTCGCTGTGCCGCCCTTTGGCACCAAAGCGAATTTGGAGGAGCTCGATCGCAGGCTCGACGATGGTTTTGCGGGTGTGCAGCTCTGCGCTCACTACGGCAAGCGCTATCTCGACGACCAGGTCTTCTCGAGCTTTTTCGAGCACCTGAACGAACGCCATGTCACCGTTTACGTGCACCATGTTCCCGTGCCGGTCGAGAACGAATCGCTTCTCGCGTACGACAACCTTCGCCGCTCTTATGGCCGCTGCGTCGACCAAACTACGGCGATCGGCCGAGAGATCTTTGGCGATTTCTTTGAGCGCTACCCCAATATCAAGATGGTCCACTCCATGCTCGGCGGCGCATACTTTGCGTTCAAGGAGATGCTGCTGCCTCATGGTCCCAAGCGCCCTGATGCTTCTGGCCGTTTTCAGGTCGATACCGAGACCGTTTCCAGGCGCCTCGAGAACAACATCTATTTCGACATGTCCCATGCTCAGCCTTGGGGCAAGACACTCCTTGCCTGCGCGGTTGACGTGCTGGGTGCAGACCATATTGTTTTTGGCACGAGCTATCCCGTTAAACGCGAGTGGCTCACCGAGGGTGTCGCCTGCGTTCGCGCTGCAAATCTGAGCGATACAGACAGCGACCTTGTGCTTGGCGGTACGGCGCAGCAACTGTACGGTGTCGAGTGAGCGGCAATCAGAGGGGAGTATCTGCCATGGACGAAGGAGAGATGAGGGCTGGGGCCGCTCGTGTGGCCATCGATCTTGGGGACGTGTTGCCGTTCGACGGTTTCGACGAACTCCGTCATGAGGTCTTCGCCCGTGCCCTTATCATCGAGGGGACGGGGCGACGCGCCTGCGTCCTTTCGCTTGAGGTCACCTCGATCGCTCCGGCTCTACTCGCCGATCTGCGTGAGGTTGTTGAGGATGCCGCCAATTGCAGCGGTGCTTATTCTTGGGTGGTTCCTACCCACACGTTTTCCATGCCTCACGTCCGCACTCCCGGGCATCTTGTCGACGATGCTGCCCGCAACCGCAACGAGCGCTATCGCGCAGCGCTCGTCGCTGCCGCCCGCACGGCTGTCGAGCGCGCTGTTGCGGGCATTCGCTCTGCCACGCTCGCCACTGTGGAGGGCGAATGCCCCGTGAACGTTAATCGCGACATTGAGACGCCTGCCGGCTGGTGGTTGGGCTCGAATCCCAGGGGGTTTGCCGACCACACGATGCCCGTACTCGCCATAAGGGATGCCGGGGGCGAGTATGTTGCCGTGCTCGCGACGGCGGACGTTCAGTCCTCCGTGCTCGATGGGTCGCGCGACTCCGAGGGGAGGCACATGGCGAGCGGAGACCTCTTTGGTTTTGCCGCCATGTCACTCGAGCGCGAGCTGGGCGGCGTTGCCCTGTTGCTGCCAGGCGCCGCGGGCGACCAAGGTCCGGCGGAGCGCTCCATGAACGTCATGTTCGATGCGGCCGGCGTTAAGCAGACGGTCGATGCCCATGAAGACGGATACCGCATGCTGCACCAGCAGGGGCAGGCCTTGGGCGATGCTTTGATTGAGGCCGCTCGCATGGCGCGTGAGGATGACGCCACCGGCATCGATGCCCGCACGGTCGACGTTTTTCTGCCCGCTCAGACACGCGCCGATTTTCACTCTTTGGCTCCGCACCGAACGTATGAATTTCATGCCGCTGGCGAGCAGCGCACGAGGGTCTATCTGCTCCGGCTGGGAAACGTCGAGCTTGTCGGCGTACAACCTGAGGTCTCGAGTGCATTCGGCGCCACTGTGCGCGCCGCTCGGTCCGGCTCTGTGTTCTTTGCCACGCTCGTCAACGGCGGACAGAAGTACCTACCGGCTCCCGACGCGTACGAAAAGATCACCTATGAGGCCATGAACTCCGGTTTTGCCGCCGGATCCCATGAGCGCCTCGTCGAAATCATCATTGCCGCCTTGAATGCGGCGTGACACAGAAGGAGAACGTGCATGAACATTGGACACGCGCGCCGCAAAATCACCCCACAGGGCGACATCTACCTGATTGGCTACCGCAATCTTCCCAACCGTCTTGAGCCTGCGACAGGCGTCCATGACGACGTCTTCGCCAACGCCATCCTCTTCCAGCAAGGCGAACGTGAAGTGTTTCTCTTTAATGCCGATGTCCTCGAATTCGAGGAAAGCATGGCCGAGGAAGTCAAGACAATGCTCGCCGAGCGCTACGGCATTGACCGTGATTGCGTCCTGCTCTCGGCGACGCACGACCATACTTCAATCGTCGCTTACCACCGCAGCTGGTGGACGGGAAAATTCGACGAGAACTACTACCGCTGGTTCCTCGATACCATTTGCCAATGCTTTGAGGAGTGCCGCGCCAACGCACAGCCCGCGATTTGTCGCTTGGGCAAGCAGGTCATCACCGGTTTCTACGACAACCGCATCATCCCAGGTGAACTCGCCGACAATGAGGTCATTGTCGTATCGTTCTTCGATACCGAAGGCAAGCCATTTGCGGGCTTTGTGAACTGGGCGGTGCATTCTGCCTGTGTCGGACCCGACTGCACGGAGCTCACGAGCGAACTCGCCGGTCTTACCGGCAAAAAGCTCGCTCAGAGTCTTGGTTACTATCCGGCCATGGTCGTCGGTGCTGCTGGCGACTGTAGCGACCGCAATTTTCGTCAGGGACGCGGCATTCCCGAGGTCGAGCGCGTTTCGACCGGTCTTGCCGAGGCGATTTCCCAGATCAAGCTCGATCGCGAGGTCGTTCTCGACCGCATCGAGCCTCAGACGTTCTATCACACCGTTGCCCATGACGACTTTTCGCTCACGCTTAAGTGTGTCGTCATCAGTTTGGGCGGCCTGCATCTCTTTGTGTTCCCGAGTGAGCTCGGCAGCGACTTGGGCATTCGCATGAAGCGCGAATGCCCGGTCGAGGGAATAGTTTGCGGTTACACCAACGGCTATTTCGAGTATTTCCTTCCGGCACGCGAGTACGGCCTCTCCTTTGAGACCGAGCGTACTCAGATTCCCCAGGGCGAACCGGAACGTCTGTGTGACAAGTTCTGCCAGACGACGAGACTTCTCGGCGCAGCAGATTCGCGTCTGTAGACCTGATTGCGTGACATGGGCCAATGAGGCTCGCTGCCATGTGATCGGCATCTTCCATCTTCTCTGCCGTTTCCCATCCCGGGCGTACGTGCGTCCGCGGATTTCAAAGGGGGAAGCGGGTTCCTTGCCCTCCCACGTCGACTACGGAGGCATGAAATCGATGCTATACCCCGCTCAGAAAAAGGAGAATTCCATGAAATACCAGAAGCTCTGCGATGAAATCATCACAAAGGTCGGTGGTCGAGACAATGTGTTAGACGTGAGCCACTGCATTACGCGTCTCCGCTTCCACCTCAAGGATGAATCGCTCGCCCAGACCAATGAGCTTAAGGCGACGAAGGGCGTCGTTGACGTCATCCAGGCCGGCGGACAGTATCAGGTCGTGATTGGTGCCACTGTCGAGGCCGTCTACAACGACCTTGTTCAGATTGGCGGGTTCGACTCCAAACCCGCACTCGATATCGATGAAGGCGACGACGTCAAAAAGGGCGATCCATTCTCGCGTCTGCTGGCCATCATCTCCGAGATTCTGCAACCGGTTCTTGGCGTGCTTATGGCCGGTGGCTTTATCAAGTCGATGCTCGCGCTCTGCACGGTTGCCGGTTGGCTTGCCAAGGACAGCAATACGTATGTGACGCTCTCGGCAATCGGAGATTCGGTCTTCTATTACTTTCCGCTAATCATTGGCTGGACGTCGGCCAAGAAGTTCGGACTTAAGCCCGTTATGGGAATGGCGCTCGGTGGTATCCTTGTCTACCCGACGCTCGTTGCCCTTATGGGCGGAGATCCGCTCTACACGCTCGGCGCCGGCACGGTCTTCGAGTCCAATGTCTACGGTGATATTTTTGGCATCCCGCTGATCATGCAGAATTACTCATCGACGATTCTGCCTGCGATCTTTATCGTCTGGATTGCCTCCAAGGTGCACAAGGCCCTTTCTAACGCGCTGCCCGCGCTTGTGAGCTCGTTCTTCTCCAACATCCTGACGCTCCTCATTTGCGGCATCCTTGGCCTGCTTGTGGTCGGTCCGGTCATGACGGTCCTCTCCAACATCGTTGCCCAGATCATCTTGATGCTCATCAACTTCCAGCCCGCCATCGCCGGCTTTGTCATCGGCACGTTCTGGAGCCTGCTCGTCATGTTCGGCCTGCACTGGGGTATCATCCCGCTGTGGTTTCTCGATGTCGCAACCTACGGCTATGACCTCATTAACCCGCTCGTGTATGCAGGCGGTTGTGCCATCGCCGGTGCTGTGCTTGGCATGGTCATCCGAACCAAGGACTCCGAGGAAAATGCTGCCGTCAACATTCCCGCCCTTGTCTCTTCGATTTTCGGTGTCAACGAGCCTGCGCTTTACGCCATCTTGCTGCCGCGTAAGCGTCTTATGTGGTCAACCTTTATTTCCGCTGGTGTAGGCGGCGCCATTGCCGGCCTCATGGGTGCCAAACTCTATGCCTTCGGTGCCTCCGGCCCGCTCGGTTTCCCGAGCTTTATTAACCCTGCCGGCATCGACACGGGCTTTATCGGCCTTGTCATCTCCGGTGTGGTCGCTTTCGTTCTGGCTCTTGTCGCCGCTATGGCGATCGGTACCAGGAAGGACGAGGGCGGTAAGGCGCTCAACATCTCGGTGGACTAGTCTGTCTGCGCACTTTAACTAAATATGCCTCGGACGGCGACGTGCCGCCCGAGGCATATTTGTGTTTTGTGCCGTTGTCAGCGTGTTTGCGGACACAAGTCTGCGGTTGTGGAGCAGCGGGGATTATGACGGTCGTGCCGCGGTGGAAGACGCACGGTCGCCCTGCAGGAGCTGACGGTAGGGGAGGAAGCCGATGAACGAGACGACCGCCTGCGAGTGCGCGGCGTTCCGCTTGAGGTAGAGCCTGACCTCGGAGGTCGTCGCGGGCTCAAGCGGCACCAGGGCTACCTTTCCGCTGGCAAGCGATTCCGCCGGCTTGCGCATGAGGAATGAGACGCCGGCGCCGCGTGCGACAAGAGAGATGATGTTCTCGGCTCGTTTGCCGGTGAACGTAACGCGTGGGCCAAATCCAGCTTCGCGACAAAGGGAAAGGACGAGCTCGCTTACGAACGAGCCTTGGGGAAGCATGAGGAAATTCTCGTCGATAAGGTCGTCTATCTCGACGGTGTCACGTTCGGCGAGCGGATGGTCGAGCGGAAGGACGGCCACGAGCCGGTCAGTCGTAAAGGGAATCTTTTTGAACTCCGGCTCGATGGCGCCACTGTCACGGATGAAGGCCAGGTCAATGTCCTCGTGCAGGAGCATACGCTTGAGTGTGTCGCCCTCGCCCTCGATGAGCTCAACAGAATATGAGGGGTTCGCCTGCTGAAAATCGATGACGGCGTCCGTGATCCCATAAGGGGCCATAATGGGGATAGAACCTACGGTGAGGTGCTCGAGCGGCTCACCTGCGCCTATTTGAATGGCGGCAAGATAGCGGTGCTGAAGCGTCGCAATTTTTTGCGCATAGGGGAGGAGCGCTTCACCTTGCGCGGTGAGTGTTACGTGGCGCTGGCTTCGATCGATGAGCTTGCAGCCGAGTTCGTGCTCCATTGCCATGATGTGCTTGGAGAGGGTTGATTGCGACATGAAAAGCAGTTCCGCCGCATCAAGAAACGTGCGTGACTGCGCTAAGATGGCGAATTCGCCAAAGCGGCTGATATCCATAGGGAGGCCTCCGGTACCCTCATTTTGGCAGGTGGCCTAAACCACGACGCCATTGCAGTGGTCGATTTCGTGCTGGATGATCTCGGCGG
>CAJMRZ010000092.1 GCA_905215945.1 uncultured bacterium
TTGATGTTCGCGGGCCTAACTCGTTTCCAGGTGACCTTGAGCCTCAGGTAATCGTGAACGTTGCCGGTACGCAGGATTCGGCCGACGATATTGCTGCCAACCTGCGTGGCACCATCAACGTGACCGAGCGCTACGCCTTTGTGGGGGAGGGGCTTGTCGCCAGGCCGGCGCCGTCTATCAAATCCGTGGTCAATGTGGGGTCGGCGAGCGGGCATACGGGATCGGAGTTTCCCGCCTATGCCGCCAGCAAGGGTGGCGTTATCGCCTACACCAAGAACCTTGCAAACCGTCTGGCGCCGCAGGCCATCGCCAACAGTGTGGACCCGGGTGGCGTTATCACGCCGCTCAACCGTTGTGTGATGGAAGACGAGCACCTGTGGAACCAGATTATGGAGCTCACGCCGCTTAAGCGCTGGGCCACTGCCCAAGAGATCGCCGAGTGGATCTACTTTGTGGGCGTGACCAACCGGTTTATGACCGGGCAGAGCCTGCTGATCGATGGCGGAGAGGCCGGCCGCACACAATTTATTTGGCCCGAATAGGAAACGCGCCCGATGGAAAGCTGTCGGGCGCGTTTTTGATGTATCGATTTTTAGCCGAGGCAAGTCCAGTTGACGGGGGTCGAGCCGTGCTGCTCGAGTAGCCGATTGGCTGCCGAGAAGGGGCGCGATCCCATAAAAGCGGGGAGTTCTGCCGTGGCACGGTTGGCCGAAAGCGGCGAGGGGTGCGTGGAGGCCAGGCAGAACTTGCCGGTTGCCTTGCCCGCGCCGGTCGCGGCGAGCTTGCCTTCGACCATCTGCTGGGCAAAGCGGCCCCATGCCAAAAAGACGACCGGCTGGGGCAGCTGGCAGCAGCGTTCGATAACGTAGTCGGTGAGCGCGCTCCAGCCCAGCTTGGCGTGCGAGTTCGCGGCATGCTCGCGCACGGTGAGCGTAGTGTTGAGGAGCAGGACGCCCTGCAGTGCCCATGGGGTTAGGTCTCCCGTGGCGGGGATGGGGCAGCCCAGATCGGCTTTGAGCTCCTTATAGATGTTGCGCAGGCTTGGCGGCAACTTGGTTTGCGTCGCTGGGACCGAGAACGACAGTCCCATGGCCTGGTTGGGTCCGTGATAGGGGTCTTGACCCAAGATGACAACCTTGACCTGGTCGGCCGGCGTGTAGGCGAGGGCATTGAGGATGTCGTCTTGTGCCGGGTAGATGGTTTGCTCGGCACGCAAAAGGGCGATGCGCTCGAGCAGTTGGTTCGTAGTGTCACGTACCGGCTGCGGCGCATCGCCCAACCAAGTTGCTATGTTGCGGTCGCGGGTCGCGGCGTCCATGGGGCTCCTTTACGTCAGATGCTCTGTTGCCATCTATTGTAAAGGCGCACCGGTTGCCTTTATGCCACGGCTGTATGAGGAGTGGGGTCTACGAGACGTGCTCGGGCGCTCCTGCCATGCGAGCCTGTCCATGTGCGCGAAGGTGCGGAAGTTCGACGGTTGCCACCATGACGCCGGTGAGGATGAGGGCGGCGCCAAAGAAGGCGATGGGGCTGAGGACCTCGCCGACCAGGAAGAACGAGAAGACGGCGGAGCATACCGGCTCGAGCGAGAAGGCGAAGCCGGTGGTCTCGGCAGGCACGTGGGGCTGCACGAGCGTTTGGGTGATAAAGCCATAGGCAGAGCAGATGAGTGCGAGCGCGACGACAACGACAATCTCGCTAGGCGTGCCGGGAAGCGTGAAACCGCCAAAGGTGAATGCGGCGATACCCGAGAATAAGCCGCCGAAGCCCAGCTGCCAAACGCCCAGAGCAAGCGGATCGACTTCCTCGACAAAGCGCTTGGCCACGATAATGTGGCTGGCATAGATAAAAGCCGAGAGCAGCATGATGATTGCGCCGGGATTCAGGCTGGTAAAGTCGGCGCCCGAGAGCAGCAGCATGCCGCAGGTGACGATGGCGGTGCCGACGAGCACCTTGCGCTCGGGGGCGCGACGCAGCAGGGCTGCGTTGGCAAACGGCACGATTACGACTGTCAGGCTCTGCAAAAAGCCGGCGGTGGAGGCGGAGGTGAGGCTGGAGCCCAGGCACATGCACGTGAGCTCGGTTGCCATGATGGCACCGATGATGGCGGCGCGAACCATAAGGTCGCGGTTGATGCGAAACGCGTGCTTGTGGAAGAGCAGCAGACAGGCCGCAAAGGCGATGATGCAGCGCAGCGCAACGATGCTCGTGGCGTTCATGCTGTCCATGCCGATCTTCATGAGGGGATACGAAAAGCCCCATGCGACGGGAACGGAAAATGAGAGCGCGATTGCTTTTTTGCGATCCATGGGACTCCTTTTGTTACAGAACGGTTTCGCACAAAGGATTCTGCTCTCAGATGTGGATGTAGTAAAGCGAATGTATCTTCAGTATGATTAAGAAATGCTAAAGTAGGTGCGAAAAGCGCTGGCAAAACGTTTTACGGCTGCATTGATGTGGAGGCACGATGGCATCGCGGTATCAGATTGTTTGTATGGTGGTCGATTGCGGCAGTCTGAAACGTGCAGCGGACGAGCTGGGCTACACACAAAGCGCGGTGAGCCAGGCCGTCAAGGCGCTCGAGCGCGAGCTGGGCACCACACTTATCGAGCGCGGTAAGCAGGGCGTTTCGCTTACGCGCGACGGCAAACAATATCTGCCGTACCTGCGCCAGATTGTGACCGCCGAGGTCGAGCTCGAGGGCAAGCGCCAGGAGCTGCTGGGGCTTTCGTCGACCGATATTCGCATCGCGACGTTTACTAACGTGAGTCGTACCGTGCTGCCGCGTGTGATCCGCGACTTTGGTGCGCTGCACCCGGGCGTACGCTTCACCCTCAAACAGGGCGATTACACGCGCAACGCTCAATGGGTGCATGATGGCGTGGTTGACTTTTGCTTTACGGCACGTGGGTTTACCGCAGGGCTCGAGAAGCGCGTGGTCTATCACGACGAGTTGGTGGCGCTGCTGCCGGCCGCGCATCCGCTGACGGCAAAGGAAAAGGTGACGCTCGCCGACCTGGCGTCCGAGCCGTTTGTGCTGCTGGATGAGGGCGAACAGAGTCTGGTGCTCGATGCATTCGCGACGCACGGGCTGTCGCCGCACGTGATGAGTGAGGTGACTGACGACTACACCATCATGGCGATGGTGGAGGAGGGCCTAGGTGTGAGCATGCTCTACCGTCGTACTGTGGAGGGCATGCGAGCCGATATTCGTGTGCGACCCATCGTGCATGCTCCCTCGCGCGACGTAGTGGCAGCTTGGCGCAGCTGGGATACCATGCCTATCGCCACGAGGCGCTTTATCGACTATATGAGCTCGCATATTGTCAATTAATGACTGGCGTGGCGCTGAGTGTGGTGTTTAGCGGGCTGTCGCTTTGGCTTGGGTGGCGCGATAGGTGCGTGCCGGGTGGCAAAGTAGTACCGCCACGACCATGAAGAACGCCGTGGTGCCCAAGCTGATGGGGTAGACCATCATGATGTTCGCAAAGGTGCGGAAGTGCGGGAACACGCAGAACACCCAATAGAAGCGGATGCCGCAGACGCAGATCATGGTGATGAGGGCGGGCGTGAGTGAAATACCAAAGCCGCGCAGGTAGCCTGACATGTTTTCGTAGAACATGCTAAAGGCGTACGCCGGGAAGATCGAGCACACGCGGATATAGCCGATCGAGACGATGTTGGGATCGCTGTTGAACAGCGACAAGATCTCGCGCCCCAGACCGACAATAACGATGATCGTGGTGAGTGCAACGATACCGCCTTCGACCAGGCAGACCTTAAGCGTCTTGGTGCAGCGGTCGATCTGGCGGGCACCGTGGTTTTGTCCCACAAAGGTGGTGCAAGCCTGGCTAAAGCTGTTGAGCAGGTTGTAACACACGTACTCCAGACTCATGGCGGCGCTCGATGCCGCCATGACCTCGGTGCCCAAGCTGTTGATGGCAGACTGGATGATGATGTTGGCGACAGCAAAGACGGCGCTTTGGATGCCGGCGGGCAGGCCGATCTTGACGATGCGCTTGAGGGCGACGGGGTCGATAGCTAGGTCGCGTAGGGTGACGCGGACGACGGAGTCGGTCTTGAGAAGGCGGATAAAGAGCGTAGCGGCGCTGACGGTGTAGGCGATGGCGGTGGCGATGGCGACGCCCGCGACGCCCCAGTGGAGTATTGGGACAAAGATGAGGTCCAGGCCAATGTTGAGGACGGTGGACACGGCAAGCGCCTGCAGCGGCATGCGGGTGATTCCGACGGAGCGGAAGATCGCGGCCTCAAAGTTGTAGAGCAAGATCGAGGGCATGCTGAGCAAAAAGACGCGCAGATAGAGTGAGGCGAGCGGCATGGTCTCGGCGGGAACGTTGAGCGCGGCGAGCATGGGCTCGGCAAAGATCTCGCCCAGTGCGATGACGACAAAGCCCACGAGTGCCATTAAAATTGAGGTATGGACGGCGCGTTTGACCATGTTCTGATCGTTGCGGCCGATAGCGTTGGCGATGACCACGTTGGAGCCAAGTGACATGCCAATAAACAGGTTGAGCATAAGGCTGGTAAACGGAACATTGGAGCCGACCGCCGCCATGGCGAGGGTTCCCTGGTCGCCCGAGAAGTTACCGATGATGACCGTGGCGATGAGGTTCGACAGCTGCTCCAAGATGCTCGTGGCGGCCACGGGGAAGGCGAACAGGGGAATATTGCGCCACAGCGAGCCGGTTGTCATGTCAATGTGCTTAGATGCGGTATCAGCCATACGCTCTCAATCTCTAATATGCTCTTTCGTGCTTATTTGCGCAGACGATGATACTCCTAATGCAACCAGTCGGCACGTAGGGACGTTCCTTTTCTGTCGGCAGCTGGGGACACTCCTTATCTCTTCTAGCTAGTCATTCAAGAACGTCTCTTCTAACTAGTCATTCAAGAACGTCCCCAATGACTAGGTGGGGAAGGCGTGCGACAATGGTGGGCGTTGTGTTGTTCGCGCTAAGGAGTTGCCATGTTGTTGTGTCCCGTTTGCCATGAACCGTTGGTGGACGATGAGCGTGGGGCCGCATGCGCGGGCGGACACCGGTTTGACCGTGCGCGCGAGGGCTATCTATATCTGCTGCGCTCGTCCAAGAGCGGCGACTCCATGGGCGATCCCAAGTCGCAGGCGCGCAGCCGTCGTGTCTTTTTGAACCGTGGATACTACGCGCCGTTGCGCGATGCGATGGTCGAGCTGGTGCGCAAGCAGGTGTCTGGGCGCGCCACGTCTGCGAACGGCCCCATGACGCTGCTCGATATTTGCTGTGGCGAGGGCTACTACACCAGTGCCATGGGCGCGGTGCCGGGCGTAGATGCTTACGGTTTTGACCTGGGCAAGGAGATGGTGCGCCTGGCCGCCAAGCGCGGCGATGCGACCTACTTCGTGGCCAACATGAAGGACATCCCCGTGACCGATGGCGCCTTCGATATGGTGACCGAGCTCTTTGCTCCCTTTAACGAGCGCGAATTTGCCCGCGTGCTGGCGCCAGAGGGCTCGCTCTACACCGTGGTGCCGGGCGCCCGTCATCTCTTTGGGCTTAAGGAGGTGCTCTACGACACGCCGTACCTTAACGATGAGAAGCTGCCACAAACAACGGAGCTCAAGCTGGTTGGAACGCAGCGGGTGTCCGCGAATATTACGCTTCAGACCCAGGCCGACATCGAGGCAGTGTTCCAGATGACGCCGTACTACTATCGCACGCGCCCTGCCGACAAAGAGCGCCTGGCAAACCTGGACACGCTCCAAACCGATATCGACTTCATCATCGCCGAGTACCGCCACAGCTAACAACCAGCCAAAAAAGGGACAGGTTTAATTTGGTGGGTTTTATCTAGGCAAACGTAAAGGGCCGACCGCGTTGCTACGCGATCGGCCCTTTTTATTCAAGACTTTAGTCCGCTGGCCGCGCAGCGGCCAGCTTTAAACCACCCGCTACGCGGGTGGAGACAAACGGCTTTACAAAGCCACCCCTCCGACCGATATTGACGATTGTTCAGGCCGTCAAGAATTCGAGTCGAAGGGGTGGTCGCCATGGCCCAGAAGGCCTACAGCCTTTCCCACACGAAGTGGATGTGCAAGTACCACATCGTGTTCACGCCGAAGTATAGGCGCAAAGTGATCTACAACCAAATCAGGAGCGACATAGGGGAGATCCTCAGGAAGCTGTGCGAGTACAAGGGGATCGAGATAATCGAGGGGCACCTGATGCCCGACCACGTGCACGTGCTGCTGGCGATCCCGCCGAAGTACAGCGTCGCGAGCGTCATGGGCTACCTGAA
>CAJMRZ010000093.1 GCA_905215945.1 uncultured bacterium
CCCGCAGCTCAATGGGATCTCCCAGAGGGGCCACTTTCTCCACCCGTACCGTGGTCTTGGGAATCAGGCCCATATCCAATAGCCGGCAGCGCAGAGCGCCCTCACCGCCCACAGCGGTGATGACGGCGTCCTGGCCCAGCGGAAGTTTGTCCAATGTCATGGGAATTCCTCCTTCAAAAGTTAGCATATTCTAACTTCTCAAAGTGTACCATGGCCGCCCGTCGGCGTCAAATGGAAAAGAGCCAAAAAAGTGTACAGACTTTTTCTGACAAATTGTGAATGTCAGCAAAAGACGGGGGGTACGGCGGCAAAAGCACCTTGCCGGGACCGGGAGAGCATGCTATACTCGGCAGTGAGGTGAGTACAATGCTGACATTCAATCATTTTAATTTCAATGTGGCGGATCTGGACAAGTCCCTGCAATTCTACAAGGATGCCCTGGACCTGGAGCCGGTGGGCCGGAAGGATGCTCCGGACGGCCGGTTCACCATTGTCTATCTGGGAGACGGCAAGACGGACTTCCGCCTGGAGCTGACCTGGCTGCGGGACCATCCCCAGAAGTACGACCTGGGAGAGTGCGAGTTCCACCTGGCCCTGCGGGCGGACGATTATGAGGCGGCCCACCAGCGCCATGCCCAGATGGGGTGCATCTGCTTTGAAAATCCGGAGATGGGGATTTACTTCATCACGGACCCCGACGGTTACTGGATTGAGATCATTCCCACCCGGTGACTTCTGCTCCGGAGTCCCGCTGTTTCGAAAGGAACGCCGGGGCGACCTGGCAGCAGTCCGCGATTGCAAAGAAACACCGTGCGGTTGGCCTTAGGCCTGCCGCACGGTGTTTTTCTTTGGGATGAGCGTTCCCCAAACGCCGGGAAGCGTCTGGCTCCGGCGCTGTTGGAGTCTTAAAGCGCGGAGGGGCAAAAGAGGCTTACCACACCACGGTGGCGAAGTAGTCCTCCAGGGTTTCCGCCCGGCGGATCAGTTCCACGGAGCCGTCGGTCTTGAGCAGCAGCTCGGCGGAGCGGAGCTTGCCGTTGTAGTTGTAGCCCATGGCGTGACCGTGGGCGCCGGTATCGTGGATCACCAGCAGATCGCCGATGTCGATCTTGGGCAGCATCCGGTCCACGGCGAACTTGTCGTTGTTTTCGCACAGGTTGCCCGTGATATCGTACGTGTTCGTGACGGGAGCTGCGGACTTGTCGGGGCCACCCGGCTGGCCCATCACTGTAACGTGGTGGTAAGCGCCATACATGGCAGGACGAATGAGGTCGACGGCACTTGCGTCCACGCCGATATAGTCTTTGTAGATCCGCTTTTCGTGAATGGCCTTGGTGACCAGGCACCCGTAGGGGCCCATCATAAAGCGGCCCATCTCGGTGCAGATCGCCACATCGCCCATGCCGGCGGGAACCAGGATCTCGTCGTAGGCCGCGTGTACACCCTCGCCGATGGCGTGGATGTCATTGGCCTGCTGCTCGGGCAGGTAGGGGATACCCACACCGCCGGACAGATTGATAAAGGCGACATGTGCACCGGTCTCGCGCTCCAGGCGCACGGCAAGTTCAAAGAGGATTCGCGCGAGCTTGGGGTAGTAATCGTTGGTGACGGTGTTGCTGGCAAGGAAGGCATGGATGCCAAAGTCCTCGGCGCCCTTGGCCTTGAGCATGCGGAAGGCATCAAAGAGCTGCTCGGTGGTCATGCCGTACTTGGAATCGCCCGGGTTGTCCATAATGCCGTTGGAAAGCTGGAACAGGCCGCCCGGGTTAAAACGGCAGCTCACCGTCTTGGGGATGGGTCCCGCGACGCGCTCGTAAAACTCAATGTGGCTGATATCGTCGAAGTTGACGATGGCGCCCAGCTTGTCGGCAAGCTCAAAGTCTGCCGCCGGCGTGTCGTTGGACGAGAACATGATGTCATGGCCGGTGATGCCCAGCGAGCGGGCGATCATGAGCTCGGTATAGCTCGAGCAATCGCAGCCGCAGCCGTATTCGTTGAGAATTGAGATAAGGGCCGGGTTGGGGTTGGCCTTGACGGCAAAGTACTCCTTAAACCCCGGGTTCCACGCAAAGGCGTCGCGCACTTCTTGCATGTTGCGGCGGATACCCGCCTCGTCGTATAGATGAAACGGCGTGGGGAACTGCTCGACGATATGCTCGAGTGTCTCCTTGTCCACAAACGGCTGCTTGGCCGCATATGCCTCGTTGGGGGTCAATGCCATGTCCCGTAAACCTCGCTATCCAGACGGCGCCATCTGCGCATCGAATCCGCATAGCGTGGACCCAATGTCCGGATAGCGCTCCCGCATTGCTGCAGACAGTCCTGCGAGTGTTTCCCGCAGGCCCACCAGGCTGTTCGTGCCCGAAAAACCCAGTTCGGCGGGTTTCGCCTCCCCGCGGGGTCAAAGTCTGCCGACTCGCCCGCGGCTCTTCGTGCCCGCGCCTCTATCAAGTGGTAAAGACCCTACCACGTTGCACTTTACCAAACAAGAGTATTCGTATATAACGTTTAAAAAATGCAGCATCATGCTAGAAACGAGGGCGCCACAATCCTGCGTCACAATAGGTGACAACTGAGTTGCCCCATGAAAGGAATCCCCATGACCGAGCTCCAAGAACTCCGTCGCTATCGTCGCGACCTGCATCGCATTCCGGAGCTCGACTTCGATCTTCCGCAAACTATCGCCTATATCGAGGGCGTGCTCGCTCCGCTTGCCTGCGAGGTGATCCATCCGTGCCCTAGTTGCGTGTGCGCTTTCTTCGACGCTGGCACGGGTGCCTCGCATGCCACGGCGATTCGTGCCGATATGGATGCGTTGCCTATTGCGGAGACGACGGGCGCCGCTTTTGCCTCGACGCATCCCGGCAAGATGCACGCGTGCGGCCACGACGGGCACATGGCTATGGCCCTCGCGGCGGCAACTTTTGTCGACCGTACGATTCGTGAGCAGCCGGGCGTTATTAAGCGCAACGTGCTTTTTGTGTTCCAGCCGGCCGAGGAAACAACCGGTGGCGCTAAGACGGTATGCGAGAGCGGCGTGTTCGAGCGCTACGGGGTCGACCGCATCTTTGGCTTTCACGTGTGGCCCGATCTTCCTGCCGGTACGCTGGCGAGCTGTCCCGGTCCGCTGCTGGCGCGCTCGAGCGAGACGCACATTCATATCCATGGCACGAGCATCCATATCGCCAAGACCTACGGCGTTCCAGTCGAGGAATCACATGACGCAGCGCTGGCGGCGGCAAAGTTCCTGGTTGCCGAGCGCGAGCTGATGGACGAGCTGGGTGCCGATGAGCCCTGCATCGGTAAGTTTGGCCTGCTGCAGGCCGGCACCGTCTGCAATGCGGTGGCGGGGGAGGCCCATGTTGCCGGTAGCTTGCGTGTGTTTACGGACGCCATGTTCGACCGTGCGCGCGAGGGCGTACGCCGTGCGCTCGACGAGGCGTGCACCGCAACGGGCTGTACGTACGATCTCGACTTTGCCGAGGGCTATCCGCCGGTCGACAACGACCCCGAGCTATTTGCCAATGTCGCGCCTGCCTTGCCCGAGCTACAGCTCGTGGATGAGCCGCTGCTGATCGCCGAGGATTTCGCGTTCTATCAACGCTATCTGCCGGGCGTGTTTTTCCTGCTGGGCACGGGTATGCCAGAGGACCAAGACAACCCGAGTGATTCGGATGGCTGCCCCGCCTATGCCACAAGCGCTCTGCATACCGATAGCATGCTCTTTGACGAGGAAATCCTACTCAAAGGCCTCGATGTCTATAAACGATTGCTTGTGATGGAGTGACGATGGAACGACGCCGACAGTCTGCCGTATATAGTCCGGGTGGATGCGGGTGCGGTTTGCTGCTGCTTCCGGTTATTGCTGTGAGCATTGGCGTGATGTTTGCGCTTGCCGGGCTTGTCGCGGCGGCGCTCGTGCTGTTTATCACTGCCATCGGCGTGACGATTTGGCTCTGCCGCAATCGCGAGCAACGCCGTGCCGACGGTAAAACCAATGTCGGCTGGGTCGTCTTTCTGATCATTGCGTACCTGCTGAGTGCCAGCTACCTTGTTTTCTTTGTCCTGTTGATGATCAGTGCCTTTACCGGGGAATCCGTCACGGTGGGTTGATGCGCTGCCAGCAGACGGTTGCGCAAAGTGCGTTTGCTCAACGTTTGGATAACTGCATTGGCCGTTTACCGCAGCCTTAGCTCTCAGCTAATGAATTCAAGTTCAATCCTTCCTACGATGTGCTGTGTGCCGGCACGGTAGCCGGATCGTAGGAAGGATGAATAATGGCAAAAGAGGGAAAGAAGCCGATCGGCAAGATTGTCCTAGGCGTCATCGTAGTGCTGGTTATTGTCGGTGCCGTGGGCTCTATGGGCGGCAACTCAACCGATTCGTCTGCGAGCGATTCGGCAAAACCTGCCGAGACGACACAGCAGGCTAAGGAGCAAAAAGAACCGCAAGAACCGTATACCATTGCTGACGAGGCTGAAGACACTTCCAATCAGTTTACCTATAAGATCACGGGCACCCTGACCAATAACACGGACAAGGAAAAGAGCTACATTCAGATTGAATATGTTCTGTATGATGCCGATGGCAACCAGGTTGGAACGGCTCTTGCAAACACCAATCATCTGAAGGCGGGCGGCTCCTGGAAGTTCGAGGCGCTGGGTACGGTGTCTCCCGACCAGGTTGCTAGCTGGGAGCGTTCGGACGTAAGCGGTTTCTAGCATGTTGCATGCACTGGGGGAGGTGAAGTCGTATGTCCGATAAAAAGCTGACCGAGGAGTTGCTCAATGAGCTTCTCGATGCGCCGAACATCGATGGCTATATCAGGGAGCACGACTTTGTCGCCCCGTCGCTTTCGGATTACTTAAAGCAGTTACTGCAAGAGAAGGGGCTCGAGCGCTCGCGCGTGGTTCGCATGGCCGATCTCAATGAGACCTTTGGCTATCAGATCTTTACGGGTGCGCGTCATCCGAGTCGCAATAAGGTGCTGCAGATTGCCTTTGCGATGGCGCTGACGCTCAAAGAGACCAACCGTGCGCTGACGGCTGCCGGGGTAAGCGTCCTTAACTGCAAGGACCGCCGCGATGCGATTATCATCTTTTGCATCGATCGCGGGTGCAGCCTCCAAAAGGTCAACGAGGAGCTGTATCGCTTTGGCGAGGAGACGGTGAGTTAGCGGCTGATATCTGAGCCGGCGGAGCTGCCGAACAACGATGCAAACGAACGGGGCGCGGATGCCATGGGGTGTCTGCGCCCTGCGCTATGATGGAGGCTATGGATACTCAGACCCCAACATATTCCGATGACGAGCTGACCGCAGCGCTTGCCGAGCACCTGGCGTCGCTCGATTGCGACGACAGCTATCGCGTGGAGCGTGTACTTAAGCGCTCGACCGTTGAAACAACCGAGCTCGTGTACTTTGAAGGAACCGGCGGTGGCTCGCTCGGCCCCTTTGTCCGTAAACGCATCGATGCTTCGGCTCAAATCGGCGGGGCATACGAGCGTCTGTTTGCCGCACAGCGGGCAGGCAGGCGTTTTGAGCACCTGCCCAGAATCGTCGATTGTCGTCGTGTGGGCGACGAGCTCAACGTGGTTATGGAATACATCGAAGGGGAGACGCTCGGGGCGCTGGTGGACCGTCTGGGAGCCACCCCCGATTATGCGCGTGAATTGTATCCTGTCCTTTGCGACGCCGTGGGCGAGCTCCATACCGGTTTTGCAATGGCGGGGGAGACGTCGGCGCCGGTGATCCATCGTGACCTCAAGCCGTCGAATATCATCGTGACAGGTGCCAACTATACGCCTGATGACGGCCTGACGTTTTCATCGCTGGTGATTATCGACCTGGGGATCGCGCGCGTATGGCACGATGGCGCCGATGCCGACACCGTCAAGTTTGGCACGCGACCCTATGCGCCGCCCGAGCAGTATGGGTTTGGGCAGACGAGCGTGCGAAGCGACGTCTACGCACTTGGCGCCCTGTTGTTCTTCTGCTTGACGGGAGTCGACCCTAAGCCAGGGCTCGACATGCGCGAGCAATGCGAGGCGCGCGGCATTCCCACTCCACTTGCCGATGTCATCTGCATGTCGATGGCGCTCGACCCGGCCAAGCGTTTTGCGAGTGCGGAAGCGTTGGGACGGGCGACGCGCGCGGCATACGATCTGAGTCGCCCCGTGCGGCCTCCTGCGCCTGCGCCTGTCCGTACTCCAGACTCGGAGACAGTGTTGGCGTCCCAAGGGCTCCAGAAACCCGCAGGGCTTCCTGGCCCT
>CAJMRZ010000094.1 GCA_905215945.1 uncultured bacterium
GTATTTGCTATTATCAGTCGAGTCAACCTTAGGGTCGGGCGGCTTAGCTTTGTTCGCTACAAGTTCCGCACGCAAAGAAGAGCACTTAATGTGCTCTTCGTCTTGCGCAGGACTGTCCGCAGTAGCGAACAAAGCCAAGCCGACCGACCCCAGCTAAGATTAAAGGAGCTGATATGTGCGATTGCACAGATCATAAGGACGAGATCCCTGTCTACGACGCGCAGGCCATTGAGTCCAGGTGGATGAAGGCCTGGGAGGACTCCAACCTCTTTGCCGTCGACACCGACGACAGCAAGCCCAAGAAGTATGTGCTCGAGATGTTCCCGTATCCGTCGGGCGACCTGCACATGGGCCACGCGCGCAACTATACCATCGGCGATGCCATGGCCCGTCAGGCCCGCATGCGCGGCTACGACGTGCTGCATCCCATCGGCTTTGACGCCTTTGGCCTGCCCGCCGAGAACGCCGCCATCAAGCACAACACGCAGGCTGCCGCCTGGACGTATAAGAACATGGACCAGGCGCTCGCCACGATGAAGCGCATGGGCTTCTCCTACGATCTGGATCGCATGGTCAAGACCTGCAGCCCCGACTACTATCGCTGGGGTCAGTGGATCTTTGAAAAGATGTGGGAAAAGGGCCTGGTCTACCGCAAGAAGAACCCGGTCAACTGGTGCCCCAACTGCAAGACCGTTCTGGCCAACGAGCAGGTCACCGAGGGTAAGTGCTGGCGCTGCGGCACCGAGCCCGAGAAGCGCGACCTTGAGCAGTGGTACTACAAGATTACCGAGTACTCTCAGGAGCTGCTCGACGACCTGGAGAAGCTCCCCGGCTGGCCCGAGCGCGTCAAGCAGATGCAGGCCAACTGGATCGGTCGCTCCGAGGGCGCCGAGGTCGACTTTACCCTGTGCGACCGGGATGGCGAGCCCATCGAGGGCGACGAGGGCAAGATCACCGTCTTTACCACGCGTGCCGATACGCTCTTTGGCGTTTCCTTCTTTGTCCTGGCTCCCGAGTACGCCCGTCTGCACGAGCTCGTCGAGGGCACGGAGTACGAGGAGGCCGTGACCAAGATCGTCGAGGACTCCAAGCATATCTCTGCCGTCGAGCGTGCCCAGGGCACCATCGAGAAGCACGGCGCTTTTACCGGCCGCTACGTGGTGAACCCCGTGAACGGCGAGAAGGTCCCCGTGTGGGTTGCCGATTATGTCGTTGCCGACTACGGTACCGGTGCCGTCATGGCCGTTCCCTGTGGCGACCAGCGCGACTTTGAGTTTGCCCGCAAGTACGACCTGCCGATCGTGCCGATCATCTTGGACGATGACGATCGCGCTGCCATCGAGGCCAGCGGCGAGACCATCGATACCTTCCATGCCGAGACCGTCGACTGGGATTGCGCCCACGCTGCCGAGGGCACGCTCGTCCAGTCCGGCAAGTACACCGGCATGCGCGGCGGTAAGCACTCCGAGGGCGAGGCTGCGATCGTGGCTGACCTCGAGGCCATGGGCTGCGGTCGTCGCAAGGTCGAGTTTCGTCTGCGCGACTGGCTCATCAGCCGCCAGCGCTATTGGGGCAACCCCATCCCGGCCATCCACTGCGAGCACTGCGGCATCGTTCCCGTGCCCGAGGACCAGTTGCCGGTGACGCTGCCCGAGAACCTTGACCTGGGCGCCGGCGAGACCCTCGCCGAGTGCAAGGAGTTCTACGAGACCACCTGCCCGGTCTGCGGCCGTCCGGCCAAGCGCGAGACCGATACCATGGACACCTTCACCTGCTCCAGCTGGTATTACCTGCGCTATACCGATCCGCACAACACCGAGCTGCCTTTCTCCCGCGAGGCTGCCGACCGTTGGATGCCCGTCGATAACTACATTGGCGGCATCGAGCACGCCATTCTGCACCTGCTCTACAGTCGCTTCTTTACCAAGGCGCTGCGCGACCTGGGCCTGCTGAGTGTGGACGAGCCCTTCACCAACCTGCTGTGCCAGGGCATGGTCAAGGACGAGAACGGCGACACCATGTCCAAGTCCAAGGGCAATGTCGTGCCCCCGAGCTCGGTCATCGAGCCCTACGGCGCCGACACCATGCGTCTGGCGATCCTGTTTATCGCTCCGCCCGAGAAGGACTTCGACTGGGATCCCAAGGCCGTTGAGGGCGCCAACCGCTTCATCAAGCGCGCCTGGCGTATCGTTTGGCAGCTCGTCCAGTCCGGTGACGCCAACTTGGCCTTCGACAAGTCCGCGCTCGACGAGGTTGCGATGAAGCTCTATCGCGAGCGTCACCGCACCATCGCCAAGTGCACCGAGGACTTCGACCGCGGCCAGTTCAACACCGCCATCTCGGCCGTCATGGAGCTCGTCAACGCGGCGAGCGCCTACCTCAACGCCACCGAGGGTACCGCCCGCGACAAGGCTTTGTGCTACGGCGTGGCCAAGGATATCGTGAGCGTCCTTGCCCCCATCTGCCCGTTCTGGGCCGACGAGCTGTGGCACGAGGCGCTCGGCTGCGAGGGCAACGCCTACACCGCCGCCTGGCCCGAGTTCGACCTGGCCGAGTCCGTTGAGGACACGGTGCAGATCGTGGTCCAGGTGCTCGGCAAGGTCCGCGGCCGCGTCGACGTGGCCCGCGATGCCTCCAACGAGGAAATGCAGGCTGCCGCCGAGGCCGCTGTCGCCAAGTGGACCGAGGGCAAGACTGTCGTCAAGGCCATCTGCGTGCCCGGCAAGCTGGTCAACCTGGTGGTCAAGTAAGCACTGCGCCCTTAGCTGACGCATAAAAGACGAGGGGCGATCCGGTTGGGTCATCCCTCGTTTTGCATGCACCTGCCTAGGTGCCTTCAGCCAATTGTCCTATTCTTGTGGAGAAGCTGTGCGCACGCTGACCTGCAGGTTCGTACTGTGCTTGCACGTTTCCGCAGCTATTGGTATAGTTTGCTTGCAAATGAAGTAGTAATTGAAAGAAGTGGGGTTTCGGCCCCGCTTCTTTTTTGTATGGATGGAGGTGCCGCAATGGTCAAGACCAAGACCGAGCAGGCTATCATCGACGCGCTCGAGGCCGTCGCTCCCCAGCACGATGTCGACATCGTCGACGTCGAGCTCGTGGGTGCCACCAAGGCCCCCTGCGTGCGCGTGCGTATCGAGGGTGCCGAGGGCCAGAGCCTGTCGCTCAACGACGTCACGGCCAACACCAAGTGGGTCGGCGATGTGATTGAGGAGCTCGATCCCATCTCTTCGAGCTATACGCTCGAGGTGTCGAGCCCGGGCATGGCGCGTCCGCTGCGCCGCCCGTGCGACTTTGCCCGCTTTGTGGGCGAGAACTGCGAGCTCACCTCCACCGCTACCGAGGGCCGTCGCAAGTACGCCGGTAAGATTGCCGCCGCCACCGAGACGAACGTGACCCTCGAGCTCGAGGACGGCGAGTCCGTTACCCTCGATTTTTCTGATGTTAAAAAGTGCAAGTTGAAGCCCACCTACGACTTCAAGCCCGCGGAGGAAGGAAAGTAAGATGGCAGCATCCGACATGATGTCCGCCCTGATGGAGCTTTGCCAGGAGAAGCACATCGACCAGCTCTACCTGATCGACCGCCTGGAGCAGTCGCTCGCCAAGAGCTATGCCGAGATCCTGCATCTTGAGTGGGGCGCCAAGGTGACCATCGACCGCACCACCGGCAAGATCTATGTCTACCGCCTTGAGCCGATCGACGATTCCATGGACGAGGAGGGCAACTTCACCGAGTTCGAGGAGATCGACGTCACCCCCAAGAACACGAGCCGCATCGCTGCCCAGCACGCCAAGGCCGAGATCAACGCCATCGTGCGCAACTCCGCCCGCGAGCAGATCTACGAGGAGTTCTCCGGCCGCATCGGTGATCTCATCAGCGGTACCGTTCTGCAGTCCACGCCCGACTTCACGATCGTCAAGATCCGCGAGGGCGTCGAGGCCGAGCTGCCGCACTTCGATCAGCGTCGTTACGAGAACGAGCGCAACGAGCGTCCGATGGGCGAGCGCTACCTGCACAACCAGCACATCAAGGCCGTGATCATCGACGTTCGCGACCCCAACTCCAACCTGCAGCCGGTTCGTGGCGAGCACAGCCGTCCGCCGATTGTCATCTCCCGTACCCACCCCGAGCTCATGCGTCGTCTGTTTGAGCAGGAGGTGCCCGAGATCTATGAGGGCACCGTCCAGATCAAGTCGATCGCCCGCGAGCCCGGTCAGCGCTCCAAGGTCGCCGTCCACTCGCTCGATGACCGTCTGGATCCCGTGGGCGCCTGCGTCGGCCCCAAGGGCAGCCGTGTTCGCGCTGTCGTGGGCGAGCTCCGTGGCGAGCGCGTCGACGTCATCCTGTGGGATGCCGATCCTGCCGTCTACGTCGCCAATGCCCTGTCGCCCGCTAAGGTCACCCGCGTCCTCATCGACGAGGAGAAGGCCTACGCCGGCGTCATCGTGCCCGACGACCAGCTGTCCCTCGCCATCGGCAAGGAGGGCCAGAACGCCCGCCTCGCCGCGCGCCTGACCGGCTGGCACATCGACATCAAGTCCGAGACGCTTGCCGCCGACATCCTCAAGAACGTTCCTGTTCACGAGGAGCCCGCTGCCGACCTGATCGGCGACGAGGAGGACGAGGACGTCCGCCGCTGCGAGTACGTGTCCGAGGACGGCATCCAGTGCCGCAACCAGGCTCGTCCCGGCTCCCGTTTCTGCGGTGTCCACGACACCGACGCCTTCGATGATGCGGAGGACCTGATCTAGCGCGCGTTCGCGCCGGGCGGGTCCCGGCGCGTCTTCCACGCTCGTTCAGTCTCTAGGCACCCAAGGTGCCAGAAAGGGTAGGTGAAGTCATATGGCAAAAGTCCGTGTGTCCACCCTGGCCAAAGAGTTCGGCATGACCTCCAAGGAACTGATGGGTCATCTCGCCGAAATGAAGATTCCCGCTAAGTCCGCTTCCTCCGCCCTGGAGGACGCTTACGTCGCCATGGTCCGCAAGCAGCTCGCCTCGGTGATCGAGGCCCGCGCCCAGGAAGTCGAGGCCGCCAAGCAGGCCGAGGAGGAGGCAGCCGCCGCCGAGGAGGCAGCGCGCGCTGCCGAGGCCGAGCGTGAGCGCATCGCCGCCGAGAAGGCACGCGAGGAGGAGCGCCGCCAGTTCGCCGCCGCCCAGGCTGCCGAGGAGGCCGCCCGTGCCGAGGCCGAGGCCAAGAAGAAGGCTGAGCAGGAGCGCCTTGCCCGCGAGAAGGAGGAGGCTGCCCGCGAGGCCCAGCGCCGCGCCGTTCCCGCTTCCGATTCCGGTTCGCGCTTCCGTTCGCTGCTCGACCAGATCGCCGCTCAGGAGACCGTGCTCAAGGAGAAGAAGGACGCCGAGGACAAGGCCAAGGCCGAGCGCGCCGCAGAGCGCGGTAACCGTCGTGGCGGCAACAACGACCGCCGCGGTGGCCGTCGTAACGCTTCCGACAACAACTCCGAGCGCAACGCCTCCGAGAGCCGTCCGCACAGCCATCGCACCAACGCCAGCAACAACGTCGCTGCCGGCATGGACTTCCCCAACCCCGATAAGCAGGGCAAGGGCAAGAAGCGCAAGGGCGGTCACAACAACGAAGAGGACCACTACAGCCGCATGGCTCGCGAGGCCGAGGAGTACAGCCGCGAGAAGGTGCTCGAGGAGGCTCGTGCCGCCGTCGAGGAGGCCTCTCGCGAGTCCACCGGTCGTCGCAAAAAGCGCAAGGAGAAGCGCGAGCGCGAGGCAGCCAAGGCGCAGGAGGAGCGCAAGATAGAGGAGGCGCTGGCCCAGGGCGTGAACCCCGAGGACCTCGACGCCATCAAGGTCTCCCAGGGCGTTACCGTCCAGGAGCTCGCCGAGGCGCTCGACGTTCCTGCCAACGACATCATCAAGCGCCTGTTCCTGCTGGGCACGCCGCTTACCATGACGCAGTCCATGTCCGACGACCTCGTCGAGCTCGTTGCCGACGACCTGGGCCGTCAGATCAAGATCATCACCCCCGAGGAGGAGAACACCTTCTCGTTCTACGACGATCCCGCCGACCTTAAGCCGCGTGCCCCGGTCGTCACCGTCATGGGCCACGTCGACCACGGCAAGACGAGCCTTCTCGATGCCATCCGTCACACCGGCGTCGCTGCCGGCGAGGCGGGCGGCATTACCCAGGCCATCGGCGCTTCGCAGGTCATGATCAACGACCGCAAGATCACCTTTATCGATACCCCGGGTCACGCTACCTTTACGGCCATGCGCGCCCGTGGCGCCAAGGTGACCGA
>CAJMRZ010000095.1 GCA_905215945.1 uncultured bacterium
TAGACCACGCGTCATGATGAGGGCGAGCGTGTTGTCGCCCGCGCCGGTGCCGGCGGAGATGCCGCACACGATGGCGATGACATTTTTCATGGCGCCGCAGACCTCGACACCGGTCATGTCTTGCGACAGATAAATACGGAAGGCCGTGGATAGGAGCAGGTCCTTAAAGGTCTCTCCTACCTGTGGATCTTTGCTGGCGATGACGGCGGCAGAAAGACCGCCGCGGCAGATCTCCTCGGCATGGTTGGGACCCGAGAGCGCCGCCACGCGCGCCTCGTTGCCGATCTCGCTGGCGATGACCTCGCTCATGAGCAGGCCGGACTCGGGCTCAATGCCCTTGGTGAGGCAGAGCACCGGGGTATCGGCGGCGATAAAGGGCGCTGCCCGATGGCACACGTCGCGCAAGTGCGTGGAGGGCACGGCAAAGATGATCGCATCGGCACCGTCGAGCGCCTGGGCGAGCTCGGTCGTTGCTACCACGTTGTCCGGCAGCTCGTAGCCCACAAGGTAGCGGGGGTTGCGGTGCTCACCGTTAATGCCGGCGGCCGTCTGCTCGCTATGGGCCCACATGGTTACGCGCACGGCTCGCGCGGCGGCAAGGCCGGCGACGGCGGTTCCCCACGAGCCAGAGCCAATCAGCGCAACATTCATGACTCTCTCCTACTTATCGTCGGGCTCGGTGACGCGCTTGGTAAACGAGAGCTTGGACTCCTTACCGGTCATGAGCTTTTTGATGTTCGCGCGATGGGCCCACACCACGGTGATGCCGATTATCGCCATGCAGAACTTGAGGCCCAGGCTGCTGTACGGAAAGACCGCGCAAGCAGCGATGGGAAGACCGATGGCCGCGGCAAGCGAGCCCACCGACACAAACTTGGTGATGGCGACGGCCACGATAAACATGCCCAGCAGCGACAGGCCAATTGGCCAATACCAGGCGAGGATGACGCCCAGGCCAACTGCGATTCCCTTGCCGCCATGGAAATTGAGGTAGGGCGAGAAGATGTGGCCCCACACCGCTGCCAGGCAGATGACGCCGAGCATCCAGTCGCCGGGGGCTCCGGGCGCCATGATGTTCGGCGGAAATCCATAGCCCACGCTCGCGATGAGCGGACGGGCGATGACAACGCAGATGGCGCCCTTAAGGCAGTCGAGCAGCAGCGTGAGCGCGGCCACCTTGGGGCCGGCCACGCGCAGCGCGTTGGTGGTGCCGATGTTGCCGGAGCCCGCCTTGCGAATGTCCGTGTGGTTGAACACGCGGCCCAAGATCAGGCCAAACGGAATCGCTCCGATAAAGAACGAGACCACGGCGCAGATGGCGGTCAGCAGAATCGGATTATGCATCCTTTTGCTCCTTCTTCCTAAAGAAGAGTCGAATGGGCGTGCCGGCAAAGTCGAAGGTCGAGCGCATGCGGTTCTCCACGTAGCGCTGGTAGGTGTCGTTGACCAGATCGCTGTGGTTGACGAAGAACGTGAACGTCGGCGGGTTGACGCCCGTCTGGGTCACGTAGTGCATGCGCAGGCGGCGCTTGCCGTCCACCACGGTATGACCGAACTCGCGCAGATCGGTGAGGAACGTGTTGAGGCGCGAGGTGCTAATCTTCTGCGAGCGCGTCTTTTCGGCGGCGTCGACCATCGCCCAGATCTTCTCGACGCTGCGGCCGGTGAGGGCAGAGATGCGCAGGTACTGGGCCCAGGGAGCCATGACGCCCAGACGGCGGTCGACGGTCTCCATGCAGGCCTCGCGCTTGCGGTCGTCGTCGAGCAGGTCCCACTTGTTGAGCAGCACCACGATGGCACAGCCGCGCTCGATGGCCAAGCCCATGACCTTCTGGTCCTGCTCGGTAACGCCTACGGAGGCGTCGACGACGAGCAGCGCCACGTCGGCGCGGTCGATGGCGCGCAGGCCGCGAACCATGGAGTAGTACTCGATGTTCTCGTACACGGTGCTCTTCTTACGGATGCCCGCGGTGTCGACCATGCGGTAGTGCTTGCCGTTGCGCTCCACGACGGTGTCGATGGCGTCGCGCGTCGTGCCGGCAATGTTGGACACGATAGAGCGGTCGGCGCCCAGGATGCGGTTGAACAGCGAGGACTTACCGGCGTTGGGGCGGCCGATGATGGCCACGTTCAGCGCATCGGGGAACTCATCGGCGACCTCGTCCTCTTCCTCGGGAAGCAGGGCCACGATGTCGTCGAGCAGGTCGCCCGTGCCGTGGCCGTGCAGGGCCGAGAGCGGCGTGGGCTCGCCGATACCGAGCGAATAGAACTCCCAGATGCTGTCGTTCTCTCGATCGGGGTTGTCGAGCTTGTTCACCAGCAGAAAGACCGGCTTGTCGCAGCGCTTGAGCATGCGAGCGACCGACTCGTCCTCCTCGGTGACGCCGGTGCGGCCGTCGACCACAAACAGGATGACGGCGGCTTCCTCGGCGGCGGCGAGGGCCTGGTCGCGAATGGACGTGGCGAAGACGTCATCGCTCTTGAGCGGTTCGATGCCGCCCGTGTCGACGATGGTGAACTCGCGGCCGTTCCAATCGGCCGTGTGGTACGAGCGGTCGCGCGTGACGCCGCGGGACTCATGGACGATGGCGTCCGAGGTCTGGGCCAGGCGGTTAACGAGCGTGGACTTGCCCACGTTGGGGCGTCCGACGACGGCGACGATAGGTTTCATCTGCACTCCTTTAATGGGTAGGGTCAGTGGAAGTGTTAGAGTCGGCAGGCACAATGCCAAGGATGTGCTCCAGGGTATCGAGCAGCTCATGCGGCATGGTCGACACCACATGAACCTCGGCGCCGCGACTGGTAAGGCTTGCGAGTAAATCGTCACGATGATACTCGTCAAGCGTCATGCCGTCAGCGTTGAACATGAGCTTAGGCACAAAGAGCATAACCCCCGAGAGGTCCTGCGGCAGCTGTTCCAGAATGTCGCAGGCGACGATGAGGCCGGTCACGTCCACGTTGCCGCCAAAGTAGCGATTCTTGATGGCCGTGACGGTGCCGGCGAGCCCCTGCGGCGATTCCACGAAACGTGCCACGGTGTCGCGTGCGCTGGCGCCCGAGAGGCACAGCAGGTGCTGGCTGCGAGTGGCGATGGCCTCGCGGACGCGGGCCAGTCGTTCGGCATCGGCGGCGAGCACATCGTCCGTCTCGTCTAGGTATGAGCGGATCATGCCGATACCGTCGTAGTACTGCGGATAGCCGTCGTAAAAGTCCGCCTCGGGCGGATCGATGCCGGCGTCCAGGTAGAACTCGTCGCTCATCTGGAAGGTGTGGCGGCCAAAACGTTCGAAGGCGCGGTCCTGGTAGGGACGGATCATGGCAATGGTCTCGCGCGCGAGCTCGGGTTTGTCGCTGTAGGACCAGCTAAAGCGGTTTTGGTGCTTGGTAAAACCGAGCGGCACAATGCCCAGGCTTGTGATTTGCTCGTGCTCCTCGCAAAAGCGCAGGGTCTTTTCCAGCTCCTCGCCGTCGTTCATGCCGGGGCACAACACAATCTGCGCGTGGATCTCGATGCCGGCGGCCATGATGGCCTCGAGTACGTCCATGCCGCGCTGGGCGTTGCGGCCCATCATACGACGGCGGACGTCGGGGCTCACGGCATGGACCGACACGTTCATAGGGCTCATGTTGCGTTGGATGACGTTTTGCACGTCCTCGTCGGTGAGGTTCGTGAGCGTGACGAAGTTGCCCTGCAAAAAGCTCAGGCGGTAGTCGTCATCGCGGATATAGAGCGTGGAGCGGCCGCCCTTGGGCAGCATCGTCATAAAGCAGAACACGCAGGCGTTCACGCAGGTGCGCATGCCATCGAAGATGGGGCCATCGAACTCAAGGCCCCAGTCCTCTCCCGGGAAGCGGTCGAGCTCGACGGGGGTGACGGTGTTGTCGCGCGGGTCGAAAACCTCGAGGTCGACGGTATCATCGTCGGCCTCCCAGAGCCACACAATCATGTCGGTAAGCTGCTCACCGTTGACCGTGAGCACGCGCATGCCCGGCTCGATACCCACATCCCATGCGGGCGATTCGGGACGCACGTTCTTAACGAGCGCGCCCTCACCCGGCTCGGGGTCGCGGCTGCGCCCGTAATCGGCCACCTCGGCGGCGTATGCGGGTACGGTCTGGTCCATGATTAGCGGCAAAGCTCCTTGATGCGCGCGACGGCGCGTTCGATGTGTTCTTGCGGTGTGGAAGCGCCGGCGGTGATACCGATGTGGTGAGCGTCGGTAAACCACGCGGCCTGGAGCTCGGAAGTTTCCTCGATGTGATACGTGTGCTCGCAGGCGTCTGCGCAGATCTGCGCCAGGCGGCGGGTGTTGCCGGAGTTTTTGCCGCCCACGACGACCATGCAGTCGCAGCGGTTGGCAAGTGCGGCGGCGGCCTGCTGGCGCTCGCTCGTGGCGGCGCAGATGGTGTTGATTACGCGCAGTTCCTGCACACGCGGGGTGATGGCAGCTACGACGTCGGCGAGGTTCTGTGCGGTCTGGGTAGTCTGTACAACGAGGCCCACCTTGCCCTTGAGCGGCAGCGCGTCCGCATCGGCGGCACAGCTTACGACCTGCGCATCATCGCCGGCGTGGCCCAGGATGCCCTCGACTTCGGGGTGGCCCGGCTCGCCCACGACCACCACGTGATAGCCCTCTCGTACCAGGCGTTCCGCCGCCATGTGGACCTTTTTCACGTAGGGGCAGGTGGCGTCGACCACGGTAAGACCGCGATCGTGAGCCGCCTCGATCACCTGCGGCACCACGCCGTGGGCGCGGATGATTACGGTGCCCGATGCCGCGTCGTTCAGGGTCTCGGCCAAGCCAATGCCGGCCTCGGCGAGCTCGCGCACGACGATGGGGTTATGGATGAGCGGGCCCAGGGTGTGGACCTGAGCGCTCTCCCCTGCCTGCGGCGCGGCGGCCAGCGCCATGTCGAGCGCGCGCTGCACGCCGTAGCAGGTGCCGGCATGGGCTGCGATCTCGATGGTGGGCGCGCCGCCCTGGTCGGACGCGGTCGCGGTGGTGCCCATAACGTTCTCGTCCATGGCTAGAACCTGCCCGGATGCTCGGCGCACAGCTCGTCTCGCATGGCGTAGACGCGGTTCATGGCCTCGGACTCAAACCAGGCCAGACGCTCCGTGCGCTTAAGCCCGGCTGGCGCGTCGGAAAGCGAGATGGCCTTGCCGGCGCGGATCCAGCACTTCTTGGGGCGCATGATCTTTTTGCCCGCAGGCGTGATGTCGGACCAGCCACAGATGGCGAGCGGGTTCACGGGTGCCTTGCCCATCTGGGCGATGAGCGCAAAGCCGCCGTGGACCTCGGGTTTGATCTCGCGCGAGCGGATGCGCGTGCCCTCGGGGAAGATCAGGACGTCCTCGCCGCGCTGCAGCGCATGCTGGGCGGCACGCAGGCACTTCATATCGGCAGTACCACGCTCCACGGGGATGCCACCAACGCGGCTAAAGGCCCAGCGTACGATCTTGCTCTTGGCAAACTCGGACTTAAAAATGGGGCGAATGCGGCGGCCGCCAAAGAACAGCGCCGTCTCTACAGCCAAAAGCTCGGCCATCGAGGTGTGGTTGCAGATGACCACGCTGCCGCGGCCTTCCTGGCGCTCAAACAGCAGATCGGCGTCCTCTACCTTCCAGCGCCACATGAGCTTGGAGAAGGCCCAAAGGATTGCCATGACCACGAAGACGGTGCCGCGGATGAGCACGGGGAACTCGGCATAAGGGGCGTTGTAGTAATCCTCGGGTGTCTGCTTAAACAGGCGCATGGGCTACCTCCTTTGGTTGATGAGGTCCTCGATAATGTGGACGACCTCGTCTATGGTGTGTGCGGTGGAGTCGACGTGCACGGCGTCCTCGGCGGGCACGAGCGGCGCCACCTCGCGGCTGCTGTCGAGCTTGTCGCGCTGCTTGAGGGCATCGAGGGTCTCGTCGACTTCGGCCTCGAGCTGCTCGCTGGTGAGCGGCTGGGCGTCGTTTTGGTGGCGCTGCAGCACGCGGCGACGGGCGCGCTCGCGCGGGTCGGCGGTCAGGAACACCTTGACCTGCGCGTTGGGGAACACGACGGTTCCGATGTCGCGACCCTCGGCCACGATGTCGCGATCCTCGGCGGCGCGGCGCTGATGGACGAGCATGGCCGCGCGCACGCCCGGGTAGGCCGAGACCTTGGACACGTTGGCGTCGACCTGCGGGGTGCGGATGGCAGCCGAGGCGTCCTGGCCATCAATGG
>CAJMRZ010000096.1 GCA_905215945.1 uncultured bacterium
CCCCCTTGGGGCCCGCACACAGGCCAAAACTGGGAGATTATCCACGCTCGTGTTGAATGATCCGTTTTCCTCTGCGCCCGAGGGACCACTCGACCACCTTGCACCAAAGCAATAACGACTTCTCGTCATTAGATCATTCAAATCGACTCTAATAACTATTTTCGCCATAAACTCGTTATTAGAATTGATATGATTAGTCTAATAACGAGTTTCCGGCACTAAAGATATGGAGGGCGCGATGCAAATCGAGGAGAACGGCCAGGGAACGCTCCGCAATAATCTATCGGGGAAATTGGCTTACTATTCGTTTTTGCCAACGCCCTTGCAATCATTGAGGCAGCTAAACCTCACTGAGGAAACCTATCGCACGCTTTCCACATGCTCACGAAAGCTTGGAGAGCTTGAAGGCATGCTCTACTTTGTTCCCAACGCCGACATGTATCTGACAATGTATGTGCGCAAAGAAGCACTCCTTTCTTCGCAAATTGAGGGAACCCAGTGCACGTTTGACGACCTACTTAGTCCATCGCAAACCCAACTCCATCATAAAGATGTCGCAGATGTCGTGAATTATGTCCGTGCTGTCGACCGCGGCGTAGAACTGCTCAAAAAGATGCCCTTGTGTACGAGACTTCTCAGGCAGGTTCATGCGGTCCTGCTGGACGGAGTGCGCGGAACGGAGAAGAATCCAGGCGAGCTGCGCTCCTCACAAAACTGGATTGGCCCCTCAGGCTGCACCATTGCAACTGCATCGTTCGTCCCCCCAAACATTGAAGATTTGAGCAACACGCTCCAGGACCTCGAACGATTTATCAATGAGCCTCAAGTCGAAATGGATCCGATCGTGCGGGCGGCGCTCGTCCATTACCAATTTGAAACTGCCCATCCATTCCTAGACGGAAACGGTCGCCTGGGCAGGCTTCTCATTACACTTATGCTCATCAATGATGGCGTTCTTCATTCTTGCTTGTTCTATCCATCGTTCCAGTTCAAGAAAAATCGAAGCGAGTACTACCGACAACTCACATCCGTAAGGGAACGAGGAACTTACGAGGAATGGATAGAGTTTTTCTGCGCCAGTCTTCTTGAGAGCGCGAAGGACTCGGTAGGGTCTTTAAAGAGTCTTGTTGATCTCCATAACCGTTCGACGGCAGCCACTACCGAAAATCTCGGAAGGACTGTCGCAAACGGACAAAGGCTGCTGAGCCTTCTTGAAGAGCATCCCATCCTCGACACCGCATTTATCGCTGCCCGACTCGATATCGGTAGGAGTACCGCGAGCTCGCTCGTCAAATCATTTGAAGAATTGGGTATCCTCCGTCCGCTCGACGAGTCAAGACAGAGATACCGACAGTACGGGTATGAAGAGTATCTTTCGATTCTCAGGGAAGACGCCGAGCCGATTAGATAGGCATCGCAACCCAGGCAAATTAAAGCGAGCGTGGATAATCTCCCACTTTGAGCCCGCACACAGGCCAAAACTGGGAGATTATCCACGTTCATTCCTGGCTAGTCATTTAAGAACGTCCCCAATGACTAGAAGGCCAGGCTCGACAACCTACGCTGCGTAGACATGCGCCAATCGAACGAACGCGGATTTTTGGACGCTCATCCTGAGCAGTCATTTAAGATCGTCCCCAACGACTACCGCATTCGGAGCAAGACAACGCCGCAAGTAGAGGACGGACAGCGAGCGACGTCCAGGGCGTACAAGTTGGCATGAAAAAGGCGAGGCATTGACCTTCTGGTCATGCCTCGCCTTTTGAATGACAAATTGTCGCTCTGGGCGGCGCGCAGCGTCGACCGGTTACGGCGTTTGGTAAAACGCCGTAACTACTCCTGAGCTCCGTACTGCTCGTAGTAGGCGTCGATGGCGGCCTTGAGCTCGTCGTCGATGACGACCTTGCCGTCGATCTCGTGGTTGTAGAGGGTCTCGACGACCTCGGCCATGGAAACGATGCTCGCGACGGGGAAACCGTACTTGGCCTCGATCTCCTTCTGCGCGGTGGTCACGCCACCCTTGCCGACCTCCATGCGGTTGAGGGACACGATCAGGCCCTTAATCTCGACATCGGCAGCAGCCTTGACCTTGGGATAGGTCTCGTCGATGGACTTACCGCTGGTGGTGACGTCCTCGACCATGACCACGCGGTCGCCGTCCTGGGGCTCGTAGCCCAGCAGGTTGCCCTTGTCGGCGCCGTGGTCCTTGGCCTCCTTGCGGTCGCAGCAGTACTTGACCTCCTTGCCGTACAGCTCGTGGTAGGCAATTGCGGTCACGACGGCCAGCGGAATACCCTTGTAGGCCGGTCCAAACAGCACATCAAAGTCGTCGCCAAAGTTATCGTGGATGGCCTGGGCGTAATACTCGCCCAGCTTCTTGAGCTGATAGCCCGTCACGTAAGCGCCGGCATTCATAAAGAACGGGGACTGACGGCCGCTCTTGAGCGTAAAGCTGCCGAACTTAAGGACGTCGGACTCGACCATAAACTTGATGAACTCTTGCTTGTAAGCCTCCATGCGGGCTCCTCTCGTAATCGCGTACGTGCCTTCCAGTTTAGCGCAGGCGAAGCGTCGATGCGGGCGCGCTTTGAGGCCACGGCATTCTGTAAAGGCTTTGTCAAAGGGAATGGTTTTCCGAACAATGGGGTTGACATGTCAAACCCCCTCATCAAGAATACGGGCGGATTAAAAAGGGGTACGAGATACCCAAAGCGCGCTGCGCTCAGCCTTTAGGAGGTGTGCCATGGAAGGCAGTCCTAGTCGAAAAACCTGCATGTCGCCCTCGGCACGCCGCGAGGACTCCGCACACGCATAAACGCCACCGGCAGATCGTCACCCCCCCACAAAGGTGCCTGTCCCCTTTGTGGTGGTTCGAGAATTACAGTCCAAAATAGCCGAGGATTTGATCACGACTTACGGGCTTGTAGTCATTGGCGTCGAGGCCCACATCGTAGCGGTAAATGGGGCGCTCGCGATCGCGGTTGCGTGCGTTGGTGCGGTCACCCCTGCTGTGGATATGCCCATGCAGCATAATGGCGCCACGTGCCTTGCCGTTCCAGCTGAGCATGGGGTAGTGGCTCATCACCAGACGATGACCCTTGGCATAGCCGGGAGCAATCTCCAGGTAATCGCGCACGTCTTCCCAAATCTGCGGTACGTCGGAATCTTCCCAGTCGCCGTCATGGTTACCGCGGATGAGCGTCACATTCTTGCATTCGATACGCTCGCGCAGGCGCACCGCCTCCGCCATGGGCAAGCGATACGTAAAGTCTCCCAGGATATAGAGGCGGTCGTCCGCAGCCACGCACTCATTGATGGCATCGATGACCTTGCGGTTCATCTCCTCGACCGAATCAAACGGCCGATCCATGTCGTGCAAGATATTCGTATCGCCCAGGTGCAGGTCGGCGGTAAACCACATCATCGTCTGTGTCCTCATTTCGCAACGCGTCTAACACGTGCCTAGTATACAGACGCTCTGGCGCGTCGGTTAGCCAAAGAGCCCGCCGAACAGACCTCGACGGCGTTTGTCTTGCTTTTTCGAAGCGTCATCCTGAGTTTTCTTATCCCGCCGCTTCTTACGGTCCCGCTCCAGCTCATCGTCATCGAGCAACAGGTCCCACTCAAACGGATCATCCGTCAAATCGAACAGGTCATCGTCGTCAAACATGGCCGCCTCCCTTACCGATTAGCGAGCATCCACCACGTAGAGTCCAACGCGCACCTGATGCCACGGGCTGCGTTCGGGAGCAACCTGTTGCACGCGGGCCTCAAATACGTCCTCATGGCCGTAATACATCATCAAGGACAGCGGGCCGACCTCGTTTCCCGGGATATAGCCGAGTTTGGTGTTGCCGTAGTAGATTGCAACCGCCTCGGGATCATGAGGGTTATCGCGCTCGGCACACAGCGTCAGCTTATCGCCCGCTTTAAGATCGCCTAGGACCAAAGCGCCGTCGGCATATTGAAATCCTGCGATGTGAAACGACAGAAGAACACGTGAAGGCTCGTACATAGCAGCTCCTCTAACGGCCGGATAAACCGGTGTGTAACCTTATTGAGAAGTCTACGGTCCCGTGCGGACACAAATACATCCTGTCTGCGTCCTTCAATCGTTTGCCTCAACGCTTGCGCGACAGAACGCTTGCAGATAAGATAGGAACACGGATGGCACCCGTTGCCGCGGGTCTTGCCAACTCCGATACACGTTTTCATCGTGAGAAGTGGCCGTCTTCGCTTACGCGGGGGCGGCTATTTCATTCGGCCGATAAACAGACCGAGTTCGATAGCCGCAATCAACAACGCCAATAACGAAATAACATCGCTTACGTTCATACCAAATCCCTTCTAAAGGGAGTTGGCCCATCCGTGCTCCATAACAGTAGTCTAACGCAAAATGCAGGTAATAGGAACACTTGTTCGTATTACCTGCGCCCTTTTCTAATGCACAAACATGCGCACGAACTTGTGCTTCCAGCTTGCGTAGGGCGCATATCGAAACGGCACGTCCAGCCAGGTTGCCTTGTTCACGATACTCTTCTTGTGGCTAAACGTATCGAAGCTCTCGCGTCCATGGTACTGCCCCATACCGCTCGCGCCCATGCCGCCAAAGCCCATATGGCTCGTAGCCAAGTGCATGATCGTGTCGTTGACACAGCCACCGCCAAATGGCACGTAACGCACAAAGCGCTGCTGAGCTGCGCGATCCTGGCTAAAGATATACAGGGCCAGCGGCGTCGGACGATCCGTAATAAACGCTTCGGCCTCGTCTAGGCTCTCAAACGTCAGCACCGGCAAGATGGGACCGAAGATCTCCTCCTGCATCACGGCGTCATCGGGGGTCACGCCGTCCAAAATCGTCGGCTCGATCTTCAGCGACGACTCGCGCGCCGTGCCTCCCAGCACGACCTTATCGGGATCGATCAGCCCGCGCACGCGCGCAAAATGCTTGGCGTTGACGATATGCCCGTAATCCTCGTTGTCGAGCGGATGCTCGCCAAACATACGGCGGGCCTCCTCCTTGATGAAGCCCAACAGCTCGTCGTGCACGCGCGCATCGACCAGCAGGTAGTCGGGCGCCACGCAGGTCTGCCCCACGTTGAGCCATTTACCAAAGGCGATGCGCCGTGCCGCGACCTTCAAGTTTGCCGTCGCATCCACGATGCAGGGACTCTTTCCGCCCAGCTCAAGCGTCACGGGCGTAAGGTTTTTACTTGCGCGCTCCATGACGAGCTTGCCGACCGGAACGCTACCGGTAAAGAAAATCTTGTCCCAGCACTCGTCGAGCAGCGCTTCGTTTTCGGCGCGCCCGCCCTCGACAACCGTCACCAGGCGCGGATCAAATGCCTCTTCACAGATTTGCTTGAGCACCGCGCTCGATGTCGGAGCATAGGCGCTCGGCTTGATGACCACGGTATTGCCCGCGGCAAGAGCGCCGGCGAGCGGCTCGAGTGTTAGCAAAAACGGGTAGTTCCAGGGCGCCATGATGAGCGTGACGCCATAGGGCACGGCTTGCGTTTTGCACACACTCACGGCGTTGGCAAGGTCACACGGACGCAGGCGCGGACGACTCCATCGAGCCACATGAGCGATCTGATGACGAATCTCGGAAAGCGACGTTCCAATCTCGCACATATATGCCTCGTCATGCGACTTTCCCAAATCGGTCTTGAGCGCATGAGCAATATCGGCCTCGTGCGCCCGTACCGCATCGCGTAAACTCACGAGCGCGCGACGTCGGGCATCAACATCAAACGTAGCGTGCGTTTTAAAGTAAGTGCGCTGATCGCCGACGATGCGCGCAATTTCCTCGGTGTTCATGGCACCCTCCTAGTTCTCGTCCTCAAACATACCACCCGCGACGACCTCGTACATACGCTCGAGCTCCAAACGGTCCATCAAAAGCGGAACGGGGTACAGGGGATTGGCCCCGGCATCGGCATGCGCCGCCATTTCGGGAATGTCAGAGCGGCGAATGCCCGTCACATATTTGGGAATGCCCAAGGCGGCGTTCATGCGGTCGACCCAATCGATAAATGCCTCGGCAGCCAGGCTATCCTGCGCGTTAGCCGGCGCAATGCCCGCCATGCGGGCGAGATCAGCGAGCTTAGGAGCAGCAGCTTCGCCATAGACGCGAAGCATGTGCGGCAG
>CAJMRZ010000097.1 GCA_905215945.1 uncultured bacterium
CTGGTGATCTCCGCCTTGAGAGGGCGGCGTCCTAAACCGCTAGACGAACGGGCCACATGACATCTGCACTGCCGTGCTGCGAGGAAATATATTACGGGACAAAAAACGTCAGCGCAAGAAGAAATTCCAAATTGCCGAAAAATTGTCGGCAGGTTATGGAACACGCAGGTAAACTGGGTAGCTAATTCAAGTTGAGATGGACCAAAAGAGCTTCGCGCTCGTTGGGAATGTTGTCTTCGATCACGGCGTCGAGGGCGGCGTTGAGTAGCTGGCCTAGCTCGGGTCCCGGTTTAACGCCTGCACGGATCAAGTCGCCGCCGTTGATGGCGAGCATCTTGAGCGTATAGGGCTCCCCTGCCCCCAACAGATTATGGGCGAGTGCACGCATCTCCTCGATCGTCTCGACGTAATAGAAGCACGACGGGGCCTTGCCGAGTGTGTCAGCACGCTTAAGGTCCATGAGCTCGTCAATCAGGCGGGCCGTGTCGACGCCCTCACCCGAAAGCACGCGCATCATATTGAGCAGGCAGGAGCGCTCGGGGCGCAGCGGCTTGTCGTGATATTTGATGAGCAGGCACACGTCGCGCACCAGGTCGTGCGAGAGCGCCAGGCGATCCATAATGACGCGCGCCTTCTTGGCGCCGAGCTCTGGATGACCGTAGAAGTGTCCGCTGCCGGCGTGATCGACCGTGAAGCACTCGGGCTTGGACACATCGTGCAAAAACGCCGCCCACATAAGGCTCGATGAGGGCGCGACGCCGTCACACAGCGCCAGCTCCCCTGCCACCGTCAACACACGGGCGATATGCTCGTAGACGTTAAACGCATGATAGACACTGCGTTGATCAAACCCGCGAGCGGGTGCAAGCTCGGGCACAGCGGCACAGATGAGCTCGGGGTAACGCAGCATGGCGTCTCCCCCATGACCGGTCGAAAGAATGCCCTCGAGCTCAATACCCACACGCTCGCGCGCCACGGCATCGAGCAACGGCGCACATTCGGCCAAAGCCTGTTTGGTCGCGGGTTCAATCATAAAGTCCAGGCGGCAGGCAAAGCGCACCGCACGCAGCATGCGCAGGGCGTCCTCGTTAAAGCGACACTTGGGATCGCCGACAGTGCGAATCAGCTTGCGCTCCAAGTCACCCTGGCCGTCGTAGCGGTCGACAAGCCCGCGCTCGGGATGCCAGGCCATGGCGTTGACGGTAAAGTCGCGGCGCGCCAGATCGTCCTCGAGCGAGGCGGCGCACTCGACGCTCTGAGGATGGCGCCCATCGGTATAGAAGCCATCCAGACGGAACGTGGTGACCTCGATACGCTCGCCATCGGAAATAGCCGTGATTCCGCCAAATTTAATGCCCGATTCAACCACGGCGATATCCGCGGCCTCGAGCGCCGCCTTGGACTCCTGCCACAGGCCGCTACAGCACATATCAACATCATGGCTGGGGCACCCCATCAGGGCGTCGCGCACCCAGCCGCCCACGTACCAAGCTTCAAGACCACCAGCCTCAAGCGCGCGAAGGACGCGCAGGGAGGCATCGGACGGTTGAGTACCGTTGAGCGAAACATTGCACATGCCTATGGCCTCCTGCACTTGTGAGCGTTAATCGATGGTTCTCAAGAAGTCTAACAAGAAACGAGAAAGCGCGCACACGCAATCGCGTCGTCAATTCGATAAAACGAGACAGCAGACGCCACATACGTTCAGCGCGCAAAAAACACCCGCCTTGGTAATCCAAAGCGGGTGTTCGGCAACGATGTATCGATGCGGCTAGCAGACCTGGCGAACCTCGATGTGCTTCTTATATTCGTCCACCTTGGCAAAATCGCCCAGACCGGGGCACTCGACCACGTTGGCGCCGGTAGCCATCGAAAGGCGCAGGGCGTCCTCGACGCGCTCGGGGGCGTCATGCCACACGGACAGGAAGGCAGCGAGCGAGGAATCGCCGGCACACACCGTCGACAGCAGCTTGACGTCGAAGGTGCGGTTAGCAAACCAGATGTGCTTGCCGTTGGAGAAGTACGCACCGGCGCCGCCGAGGGTCAGCAGCACGTTCTTGGCGCCCTTGGCGTGCAGCTCGGCCATCGCGCCCTTGACGGACTCATCGTCGCCACCGCTCACCTTAATGCCAAAGATATCGAGCAACTCGTCGTCATTGGGCTTGATCAGCAGCGGCTCCATGGCAATGAGGTCTGCCAGCTGATGGCTAGAGATGTCGAGGACGAACTCGGCCCCCTTAGCCTTGACGCGGCGCAGGACCTCGGCCAGGAAGCCCTCGGAAGTGTTAGGAGGCAGCGAGCCGCTGATGACCAAGCAGGTCATGTCATCAAGCGAATCGATAAGCTCAAACATCTCCTGCTCATTGGCTTCGTTGATGGCGGCACCGGCGTTGACCATGTTGTACTCGGTGTCGGGGCCGGCATTGAGGAACACGTTGACGCGCGTGATGCCGTCGGTCCACACGGGCTTGACGGGCACGCCCAGGGCCTCGGCGCCCTTAACGATAAACTCGCCCGAGAAGCCAGCGAAGAAGCCCAGGATCGTGGTGTCGACACCGTAGTGGTCAAGAGTAAACGAGACGTTGAGGCCCTTGCCGTTGGGCGTGTAGACGGCGTTGCGGGTACGCGTGACGGTGTTAGCGTCAAGGCCGTCGCAGGCGATGTTGTAGTCAATGGCGGGATTTGCAGTGAGCGTGTAAATCATGAATGTTCCTTTCACGAAGCAACGTGTTAATGAAAGTATATTCCACGCATCGGTAAAAGGCTAGGGCAACTCGGTGAACGGTATGGAAGCGATGAAGTACGGCAGGACATCTCTCCCCCATGACGAAACAAAAAAGGCGCCCCGGCCGAAACCAGGGCGCCGCATGCGCACGAATATGTCGCGTTTCGATTACTGACGATCGAGCTTGCGGACAGCAACGCGCTTGCTGTACTCATCGACGTGACCGAAGTCGCCGATGCCGACGGACTCGGCAACGTTGGCGCCGGTGGCCATAGCGAGCTTCATGGCCTCCTCGACGTTGTCGCGATCCCTGTACCACTTGTGCAGGAACGCAGCGAGGGTGCAGTCGCCGGCGCAGACGGAAGAAACCAGCTTGATGTTGAACTCACGCTTGGCGTACCAGATGTCCTCGCCGTTGGAGAAGTAAGCGTCGCCGCGGCTACCACGGGTGAGCAGCACGTTCTGAACGCCAGCGTCGTGAGCCATCTTCATGGCAACGCGGACCTCGTCGTCGGTGTCGACCGGCACGCCGAAGATGGCCTTCATCTCGTGATGGTTCGGCTTGATGAGCAGCGGCTTCTTGTGAGCGAGCTCCTTGAGCTTGTCGGAGGACAGGTCCAGGACGACGTCGGCGCCACGAGCCTGAGCGTGCTCCATGACCTGAGCCAGGAAGTCAGGCGTAGCTTTGGGAGGCACGGAGCCGGAAACGATCAGGCACTCGAGATCGCCCGCGGTGTCCAGGATGTTGTAGAGCTCCTCCTGGTGCTGCGGCGTGATCGGAGCACCCGGGTTCAGGATGCCGTACTCGTGCTGGCCATCGTTGACGTAGGTGTTAATGCGCGTGATACCGTCGGTCCAGACCGGGCGGCAGAGGCAACCCAGGTTCATGACCTCCTCGACGATGAACTTGCCCGTGAAGCCAGCGAAGAAGCCGAGCGCGACGGTGTCGACGCCCATCTTCTTAAAGGCGAAGGACACGTCGAGGCCCTTGCCGTTAGCCGTGTAGCTGGCCGAGCCGGTGCGGACGTTCTCGTCGGGCTCGAGCGGAGAGCTCGAAACCGTCATGTCGACAGCCGGGTTAGCGGTTAGCGTGTAGAACATTTACAGTACCCCCTGTATATGTGAGGGCCGCGTGGCCGGCCCATTCCAACCACGCGGTTACCTCTGATACCAAATTAGCGAGCTGCGGACTCGAGCAGTGCCTTGACCTCGGCGGCGGTGTTGCAGGCGAGCGCCTTCTCGGCGAGCTCGTCGCACTCGGCCTTGGTCCACTGGCTGATGGTCTTGCGGGCGCGCAGGATCGACGGAGCGCTCATCGAGAACTCCTCCAGGCCCCAGCTGATCAGCAGCGGCTCGAGCAGCGGATCGGCAGCGGCCTCGCCGCACATACCGACCATGATGCCGGCCTTCACGCCGCTCTCGATGATGTTCTTGAGCGAGCGGAGCACGGCGGGATAGTAAACCTGGTACAGGTTGGAGATGGTGTCGTTGCCACGGTCGGCGCACATGGTGTAGCCGATCAGGTCGTTGGTGCCGATGGAGAAGAAGTCGGCAACCTCGGCAAGACGGTCTGCGAGCAGCGAAGCGGCGGGCGTCTCGACCATGATGCCGACCTCGATGTTCTCGTTGAACTTGCGACCCTCTTCGGTCAGCTCGGCCTTGCACTGCTCGACGAGCTCCTTGACAGCCAAGACCTCCTCGACGCAGGTGACGAGCGGGATCATGATCTTGACGTCACCGAAGGCGCTAGCGCGCAGCAGGGCGCGGAGCTGGACCTTGTACTGGTCGGGATTGGCCAGGCAGTAACGCACGGCACGGAAGCCCATGAAGGGGTTGTCTTCCTTGACCATGTGCAGATACGGAATCTCCTTGTCGCCACCCACATCGAGCGTGCGGATGATGACCGGAGCACCCTTGAGCGCGCTGGCGACCTTACGGTAGGCGTTGAACTGCTCCTCCTCGGAAGGAAGCTCGGCAGAGTCCATGAACAGGAACTCGGAGCGGAACAGACCGATGGCCTCAGCATCGTGATCGAGCGCGTTGGGCACGTCATCGGGGTTACCGATGTTGCAGGCGATGATCTTCTTGATGCCATCGGCAGTCACGGACGGCTTGCCACGGAAGGCCTCGAGGGCTGCCTTCTCGGCAGCGAAGGCCTCGGCCTTGGCGGTGTAGGCAGCGAGCGTCTCCTCGTCGGGATCGGCCTCAACGATACCCTTGCCACCGTCGACGACAACGGTCATGCCGTTGCGCAGCGCGGTGCAGCTGTTGGAAACCGAAAGGACAGCCGGGATCTCGAGGGCACGCGCGATGATCGCGGAGTGCGACGTGCGGCCACCGGTCTCGGTGACGATACCGGCAACGTGGGCCTTATCGATCGTGGCGGTCATGGACGGCGTGAGGTCGTGCACGACAACGACAGTGTTCTCGGGCAGGACGGAGAGGTCGACGACCTCCTTGCCCAGCAGCTCGGCCAGAATACCGGTGCGGATGTCGGCGATGTCGGCCGCGCGCAGACGGAACATCTCGTCGTCCATGGACAGGAACATGTTCTCGAACATAGTCGAGGTGTCCATGAGCGCCTGCTCGGCGCAGGTACCGCCGTCAATGGCGGCGTTGATGGCGTCGGTCATGCCCGGATCCTGAGCCAGGACAATGTGTCCGCTCATGATCTCGGCCTCGGCCTCGCCCACCGTCTCCTTCATGTGGTCGGCCTGAGCCTGGGTCTTCTCGCAGAAGACCGAAAGAGCGGACTGATAGCGCTCCTTCTCTGCTGCCGAATCAGCAACCTCGTGCGGCTCAAACGTCAAGTCGGGATCGACGGCAACCATGACGGTGCCGATACCGATGCCCTCGGAAGCGTTGACTCCCTGATACATTCCCATTCCTCTCTCCGTGTCATGTGATAAAGCGTTTTGCCATATCCATGACAAAAGAGCGCAGCTACCTTACAACAGGTCACTGCGCCCCCAAATATGAACTTAGTTGTTCAACATGCGACCCGTTTGAGTTCTACTCGCCAAGACCGCTCTTGATGAGCTCGATGGCAGCAGCCAGAGCCTCGGCCTCGTCAGCGCCGTCGCACTTGACCTCGACCTCGGTACCGCAGGGGATACCAGCAGCCATGAGGGCCATCGGGGACTTGCCGTTGACCTCCTTCTCGGGGGTAACGACCGTCACGTCACAGGCATACTTGCCCATGGTGGAGGCGAACAGACCAGCCGGACGCATGTGCAGACCCTGAGGATTAACGAGGGTAGCCTTCTCAGAAACCATAGTTGACTCCTTTTTGTGTTTAACCCCTGTCATACATGTGGCAGGAGTCAGATTCACGACGTTGTTTATATTAACTCACATCAAACGGTTTTTCATTGTGTTTCAGACGAATTATTGGACAGATGTGTTTGTCGTCCGCTTGC
>CAJMRZ010000098.1 GCA_905215945.1 uncultured bacterium
ACCATACGCAAGGTATCGGTCTTCGGCACAAGCTGTCCCAGTGTATCCGTGGCTTTTCTTGTTGGTGGCTATCTGCGCAGTGGTGCCAATAGTATTTTGCGGAAGATCTACCTCTCGCTTGGCTTGGAAGTAGGGTGGCCGGGCTGGTCGTCGTAGGCGTATTTGCTGTACACGTTGACCTCCCACTGCTTTTTTTCGACCTTTGCTACAGAATCTAGGATGAAGCCGGTCGCAAGGCTCAGGCCGCACAGGAACATAAACGAGGCGGCGAGCATAGCGGTGGGGAAGCGCGGGACGAGGCCGGTCTGGAAATATTCGACAACGATGGGCATGCCCAGGGCGAGGCCGAATACCGCGAACAGAAGCGCTACGAGGCTGAAGAACTTCAGCGGGCGGTAGTCCTTGAACAGCGTGCCGATCATCGCAACGACTTTAATGCCGTCGCTCACTGTGTTGAGTTTGGACTCGGAACCCTCGGGACGGTCGCGGTACTCGATGGGCACATCTTTGATGCGCCAGCGGTGGTCGACGGCGTGGATCGAGAGCTCGGTTTCGATCTGAAAGCCCTCGGAAAGCACTGGGAAGGTTTTAACGAACGGGCGGCTCATGGCGCGGTAGCCGGTCATGACGTCATCGAAGCTGTAGCCATAGATCCACTTGATCATGGCGCGGACCAGATTGTTGCCAAAGCCGTGGAAGGCGCGCTTGTTTTCCTCGGCGTAGGTGCCGTTTGAAAGGCGATCGCCTACGGTCATGTCGGCCGTACCGTTAAGGATGGGCTCGCAGAGGGCCTTGGCCGCCTCGGCGGGGTAGGTGTCGTCGCCGTCGACCATCAGGTAGCAATCGGCGTCGATGTCGCGAAACATCTGGCGGCATACGTTGCCCTTTCCCTGACGGGGCTCAAAGCGGACCGTGGCGCCGTGCTCGGTGGCGATGCGTGAGGTATCGTCCGACGAGTTGTTGTCATAGACATAGACCGTCGCTTGCGGAAGCTCGCGGTGAAAGTCGTCGATGACTTTGCCGATCGTGGGCGCTTCGTTGTAGCAGGGGATGATGACGGCGATGGATTCAGAATTCACTCAATGCTCCTTATACGTTCAATCCTTGAAAGTATAGCCGTTTGGGCTTGGCATCCTAAGATGTGGGTTAGTTCTCCAGTTTTGTTGCGCGAATCGTTTGCATGGCCGTCGGGTCTATACTGTTCGTTTGTCAACGATTACGAGTAAAGGAGTTGCATCCGTGTCGGATCAGACAAAGCAACAAGAAACTCGCAGTCTGCCTGCGACGTTTGCTAAGAACGAATTTGAGAAGGACGCGTTTATCCTTCGTCAGCTGGTTACCAAGGATTTTAAGATCAAGTATCGCCGTAGCGTTCTGGGCGTCGCATGGTCGGTGCTCAACCCGCTGCTGATGATGATCGTCATGGCCATCGTGTTCTCGACGATTTTTGGCCAGGGCCGCAATGGCTCAATGACGCCCGAGATGTACCCGCTGTACTTGATCGTGGGTAACATTACCTTTGCCGTCATGTCCGAGTCTACGAACCAGGCCCTGACGTCGATCGTGGGCGCTGCCCCTCTGCTCAAGAAGGTTAAGGTGCACCGCTGGGTCTTCCCGGTGCAGAAGGTGCTCTTCTCGCTGGTCAACTTTGCCTTCTCGCTGGTCGCCGTCGCCATCGTCATGCTGTGGTTCCGCGTTATGCCTTCTTGGCACCTGATTCTGTTGCCGGTTTGCCTGCTGCTGCTTATGTGCTTCTGCATGGGCCTGGGCATGATGCTCTCTGCCCTTACGGTCTTCTTCCGCGACGTTATGCATCTGTGGAGCGTCGTCATTACGGCGTGGACTTACATTACGCCCATCTTCTGGACGACTGACTATATTGCGCAAATGCCGCATCTCGTGCGTATCTTGATGTATGCGAACCCCATGTTCAACTACCTGCAGTTTATGCGCGATATCTTCCTGTTCCAGACTACGCCCTCGCTTATGACGTTTGGCATGTGCGTCGCTTGGGCGGTCCTTGCGCTTGTTATTGGCTACACCGTGTTCCATAAGTCCGAGCGCAAGTTCATCCTCTACATCTAAGGAGTGCTGTGATGACTGAATCTGTTGTTGATTACAGCGAGCAGCCTCTGGCTGTCGAGGTCGACGACGTCACCATGATCTTTAACATGGCGTCCGAGTCGCTGACCAACCTCAAGGAGTACTTCATCAAGCTTGCCAAGCACGAGCTGTTCTTTGAGGAGTTTAGGGCGCTCAAGCATATCTCGTTTGATATTCATCGTGGCGAGGTCGTGGGTCTGGTCGGCACCAATGGTTCCGGTAAGTCTACGATGCTCAAGATTATCGCCGGTGTGCTTGAGCCAAGCGAGGGCAGCGTTAAGGTGCACGGTAACATTGCGCCGCTGATTGAGCTTGGTGCCGGCTTTGACCCCGAGCTGACCGCCCGCGAGAACATCTATCTGAACGGCGCCCTGCTCGGCTATACCAAGGAGTTCATCGACGCCAACTTTGACGGCATTATCGAGTTCGCTGAGCTGCAGAACTTTGTCGATATGCCGCTTAAGAACTTCTCCTCGGGCATGGTGGCGCGTATCGCCTTTGCAATCGCGACGATTACCGAGCCCGATATTCTGATCGTTGACGAGACGCTGTCCGTCGGTGATGTGTTCTTCCAGCAGAAGTGCGAGGCCCGCATCCAGCACTTTATCCAGAGCGGCGACGTGACGGTTCTGTTCGTTTCGCACTCCATGGAGCAGGTTGAGCGCATCTGCCAGCGTGCCGTTTGGATTGAGAAGGGTGACCTTCGCATGGACGGCCCGGTCAGTGAGGTCTGCAAGGCGTATCGCGAGCAGTTCAACTAGGTTATAATTACTTGCGCCTGACAGGCTTGCGCTTGCTTGGGCGTGCGGCTATTTGCTCCATTAGCTCAGTTGGATAGAGCAGGGGACTTCTAATCCCAAGGTCGACGGTTCGAATCCGCCATGGAGCACCATCGTTTATTAAGCCCAGACCGCTTGGTGGTCTGGGCTTTTTTCATCTTGTGTGCTGCTGGAGCCGAGCGCGAGCAAGCCGCTGCTGTTTGTTGGGGTTGGCATTTTACTTTTCGAGATACTCCCTCAGCAGCTCCAGCGCGTGGGCGTAGCCCTGTAGGCCCTCGCCGGTGATGGTGGCGAAGCAGGCTAGGCGTGCATAGCTCACCTGGCGGAAGTCCTCGCGGGTCTCGACGGCGCTGATGTGGACCTCGACGGCAGGGATGGCGACGGCCTTGAGGGCGTCGAGGATCGCGACGCTCGTATGCGTATAGGCGGCCGGGTTTATGACGATGCCGTCGACCTTGCCGTAGGCCTCCTGGATCTTGTCGACGATGCTGCCCTCGTGGTTAGACTGGAAGACCTCGACCTCGTCGAAGCCCTGTGCGGCGCCCGCTTCCTGGCAAATCTGGACCAGGCGGTCGTAGTTGTCGCTGCCATAGATGCCCGGCTCGCGAATGCCGAGCATGTTTAGATTGGGGCCGTTGATGACGAGTGCTTTCATGGTTGCTTCCTTTGCGGTTGAAAAACCACCACAAAGGTGCCTGTCCCCTTTGTGGTGGTTTTGGTTAGAGAGCGGGTGGGAGGGTGTCGAGGAGGGCATGGGCGGTGTTGGCGGCGCAGTCGCGTGAGTCGATGATGTAGTCGGCCCAGGCGCGGTAGCGCGGCATACGCTGCTCGGCCAGCTTGTCGATGCCATCGCGGGCGGTGATGGGGCGGCCCTTGTGGGCGAGCTCGTCGAGCTTGCGGTTGAGCATCACGATCTGGCTGTTTTGGTGCAGCAGAGGGTAGTTCTCGTCGCGCGTAACCACGCCGCCGCCGGTGGAGAGCACCAAGCCGCTGCGCTTGGAGATGTCGGCCAGGGCCGCCGTCTCCTGCTCGCGGAAGGCCGCCTCGCCGCACTTGATGATAAAGTCGGCGCAGGGCATGCCCAGGCGCTCCTCGAGGGCGCGATCGAGATCGATGTGCTCGCGGCCCGTGAGCTGGGCGATCTGCTCGCCCACGCGGGTTTTGCCCGAACCCGGCATGCCGATCAGCGCGATGTTCTGTTCGCGACGTGACAAGCGCTCCGTTACGTCCAGGATCCTCTCGCGCGGGGTGGCTTTGCCGGTATAGCGCTCGACAGCTTGTGCCGCCTGGGCAACAAGCATAAGCAGGCCGCCGATGCAGGGGATGCCGCGGCGCTCGGCCTCGAGCATCAGGCCCGTGCGGGCGGGGTTGTAGACAATGTCGATGACGCCCTCGAGTGCATCGAGGCCTTCGAGCGTGCAGGGAGCGTCGGGGCAGTGGGGGAACATGCCGGCAGGCGTGCAGTTGACAAGCAACGCGGCATCTGACTGCAGTGCGAGGTTACCGTAGTTGACCTCGCTTGTGCGGCCCACGGGCACTACGGTGGCGCCAAGGTCACCGAGCACCATGCTGGCCGTGGTGCCGGCACCACCGGTGGCACCGAGCACAAGGACCTTCTTGTCGGTAACCTCTACACCCAGCTCCTCGACCAGGCACCGAAAACCAAAGTAGTCGGTGTTGTCGCCGCGCAGGCGACCGTCAGGTAGGCGTGTGATGGTGTTGACGTTGCCCATGCGCTCGGCCAGGGGACTCAACTCGTCCAGGTAGTCCATGACGGCGCGCTTGTAGGGGATGGTCACGTTGGTGCCCTCCCATTCGTCGCCGGTCATAAAGACCTCAAGATCCTCGGGCTCTCGCTCAAAACGCACGTACTCGAGCCCCGCGAGCTCCTTGTAGATGGTCGGGGTGTAGCTGTGGCCCAGCACGCGGCCCAGGACGCCGTAGGGACGGGTTGCGGCGGTATCGGTCATCTAGAGCACCTCCGTGTAGCTGCCAAAGTAGGTGAAGCTCTCGCACACGTCGTCAATCGAGTCGAGCAGGTCGTCGAGCGCCTTGCTGCCAAAGGGGCAGTCCAGGTCAAAGTAGAACATAAACTCAAAGTCGCGACCGGGGATGGGGCGGCTCTCCAGCTTGATGAGGTTGATGTTGAGCGCATAGAAGCGCTCGAGTACGCGATAGAGGGCGCCCGGCTCGTTGGCCGTGGTGATCATGAGCGAGGTGCGGTTGGCACCGGGATAGACGCGCGGCTCGCGGCTGATGACGACAAAGCGCGTGTAGTTGTTGTCGGAGTCCTGGATGTTGGGCTCCAGTACCTCCAAGCCGTAGAGCGCCGCACAGCTGCGCGAGGCGATAGCGGCGACGTCGGTGCGCTCGGAGTTGGCGACCATCTCGGCCGACATAGCCGTGTTGGGATACTTGGTGGCGTGCAGATCGTGTGCCTCGATAAAGCCGGCACATTGCGCGATGGCCTGACCGTGGCTAAAGACCTCACGAACATCCCGCAGCTTGGTGCCAGGCTTGACGAGCAGGTTGTGGTCGATCTTGAGGCGAAGCGAGCGCACGATGTGGAAGTCGAACTGGGCGAGCAGGTCGTAGACGGCGTTGACCGAGCCGGCGGTGGAGTTCTCGATGGGCAGCACGCCAAACTCGCAGAAGCCGTCGCGCGCAGCGCGCATAACGCCTTCGAAGGTCTCGAAAAACGCGATGTCGGGCACGTCGAAGAGCTTGCACGCGGCGATTTGACTGTAAGCGCCCTCAACGCCCTGGCAAGCGACGGTGGCAGTTTGAGGGAAGGGCGTGTCGGAGGCTGCAGCCGTGGCGTGGGCCTTTTGCGAGACAGTGATGCCCTTGAGTTCGTTGATGTAGCGCTGCTGCTCGGCCTTGCTCATGCTCATGAGGAGACGGAACAGGGTGATGGTCTGCGCCTCGTAGCGCTCGGGCGCGCGGCTGGCGAGGTTGTTGAGTTTGGAGCGCTCGCGGGCGGGGTCGAAGACGGCCTTGCCCATCTCGATTTTTGACTTGGCGACCTCGGTGGCAATGTCCATACGCTCGACAAAGCTGTTGAGGAGCGTGGTGTCGATGCCATCGATGGCCTGGCGGATGTCAGCAAGGTCCATAGGGACCCCTTTCGTGAATGGTTGCCTGGGGTAGTTAATTTGGGA
>CAJMRZ010000099.1 GCA_905215945.1 uncultured bacterium
GCGGCTGCCGTCGGCCACGTTGGAGAGTTGCTGGATCGATAGAATCGCCACACATGCAACGACCAATACAAAGCCGATGTAGATGGCTAGGTAGCTAATAAGACCGTTCATTTGCGCTGCTTGCGTGTACATCTCGGAGCGTGTGATGAAGGTTCCCCACGACCCCGGCTCCTTGCCGTCAACGAGCAGATTGTCGAGCACAGTGTATTTAATACTCTCGTCTGCCTCGGTCGTATCCATCCCCTGTTTGTAGTTAACGAGCAGACTACTGGAATACGGCTGCAGATTAAGTTGGGACAACAGCTCGTCGGCAACGACGACGGTACCCCCATTACTGCCCATCGCCGAGTTGGCGATGGCCGCCGTATCTTCGTCCGACTTATCGGTTGCGGGCTTGAGCGTATGCCCGCCCAAGGTAAGGGTATGGCCGCCAGCCATATACTTGGTGTACAGGTCGACCAGCTCGCCGCCCATATCACACGTGAGCAGATACTGGTCGTGACCGATGTGCACCGGCTCCTTGCCCATCATCTGGCGCAGTTTGTTGTACTGACTTGCCGGCGTCACAGACAGGCCTGTCATGTCGGCATTGCTACCCCCGAACGCCTTGGGAAGCTTTTCGCCCATGGTCTTGCACATCTCACTTGGGGTCACCGAAGGATCCGAGCCGCCAAGCGGGTAACTCAGATACGAATCGATCTGCACATGCTCACCGGCAACATCGGCGATATTGACCTTCTTGCCGGTCTCGTCGTTGTTGTCCGCCGACTTGCCTTTAATACCGTCTGCAACGTTATCGGGGTCGACACGATCGCCGTGCCATGCGGAGTACAAATCGACCGTACTATCGGCCAGCACCATGCGATCGGCTTCAGACGGATTGATGTACTCTTTGTAGAAGTCGAGCGTATCGGGCGTGTAATAGATATACGTCTGCGACATGTCGGCCGGATTATAGCGCTCCAGGTTTTCGTTCATCACGTTGGCGATCGACATACCGCACGTCACCGAGGTGATGGCCAAAAACAGAAGCATCGCGATGACGCCCATCGAAAAGCACACCGTGTTGACCTTGGCCGCAAGCTGGCGCACGGTAAACATGTTGAGGCCGCGCCAATACACGCCGCGCAGGCTCTGCAGCAGCTTGATGAGCATGCCCGAGAGTCCCCAGAACAGGGCAAAGGTGCCCACGGTAACCATAGCGGTCGTAATACCAAACTGGTTCATGGCCTCTTGCAGCTTGCTGTCCGTCGCGGTTAGCGGGAACCCATCACGTAACAGACGGTAATAGGCCACGCCCACAAGCGCCACGCCCACGACAAAGATGGCAATCGCAATCCAGGGGTTGCGTGTCTTGATGCTCTCGTTGCGACGCTCGGCACCCATAAGCTCGATGAGTTTGGTACGACGCACGGCGCGAAGGTTCAGCAGTAGCGTGAGCACAAACATTACGAGCATGCAAGCAAGGGTCAGGTTGAACGCATGCACCGAGAAAAAGAAGTGGAAATTGGCGATCTGTGTCTTAAAGAGCGAGGCCGTAAAGAACGTCATGAGCTGGGAGAGTCCCACACCCAGCACAATACCGGCGACAAAGGCCACGACCGAAACGATCACCGTCTCGAGCGCCATAATCGTGGCGACGCGCCCGCGCCCCATGCCGAGCACCTGGTACAGGCCAAACTCCTTCTTGCGGCGTTTCATGATGAAGTTATTGGCATACACCATCAAAAAGGCCATGACACCGGCCAAAAAGTACGTCAGGTCGCCGAGCATGCTGCCCATAACCTGCGCCAAGCTCTCTTCATCGATTCCGGCGATGTCGACCTGCATCGAGATGGTGTTGAAGGCATAGAAGACCGTGACGCCCAGGGTGAGCGTCAAAAGGTAGACGAGGTAGTCGCGGCCGGCACGGCGGACGTTGCCCCAAGCGAGTTTACAGAGCATCGGAGCCCTCACCGCCCATCATGGCAACGACCTCCATAATGCGGTCGAAGAACTCTCGGCGGTCGGTGTCGCCGCGGCGCAGCTCGGTGAAGATCTTGCCGTCGCGGATAAACAACACACGGCTCGTGTAGCTGGCAGCAAAGCTGTCATGCGTGACCATGAGCACGGTGGCGCGCAGGCGGCGATTGAGGGCCTCCAGGCTCTCGAGCAGCAGGCGAGCGCTCTTGGAATCGAGGGCGCCGGTGGGCTCGTCGGCCATAATCATAGTGGGGTCGGTGACGAGCGCGCGAGCCGCGGCAACGCGCTGCTGCTGACCGCCGGACATCTGGTAGGGATACTTGTCGAGCACCTGACTGATGGACAGGCGCGCTGCAACATCCTGCACGCGAGTCGAGATCTCTGCCGAGTTAGTGCGGGCGATGGTGAGCGGCAGGGCAATGTTCTCGCGTGCCGTGAGCGTATCGAGCAGGTTGGAGTCCTGGAAGATAAAGCCGAGCTCCTCGCGGCGGAACTGCGAGAGTTTGGCCTGCTTCATGCGCGTAACGTCCTGCCCGTTGATGCGGATGGTGCCGCTCGTGGCGCTATCGATGGTCGACACGCAGTTGAGCAACGTCGACTTGCCCGAGCCCGAAGCGCCCATGATGCCAACGAATTCACCGCGGTTGACGGTAAAGCTGACGTCGTTGAGCGCGCGGGTCACGTTGCCCAGCGCCCCATATACCTTTTCGAGATGCGCGACCTCCAGTACCGGGGTCGCCATGTGCGTGGTTTGCATACCGAGTCCTTTCTTGCAATTAGTCTACGGCATCTATAGTCGCAAGAAGACGAGTCGGCTACCATCGATATGGCTTACGCTTGCCTTACCGTTGTGTAAGGTACGGGTAGCCACCCTGTTATGTGTTGATGTTGAGGGAGGACTCCTGTTGAAGACTGTTCATGTTGCCGCTGGGATCATTCGCAAGGAAGGATCCGATGAGCTGCTTGCCGTGCAGCGCGGCTATGGCGACATGCAGGGACTTTGGGAGTTCCCAGGCGGCAAGCTCATGCGCGGCGAGACGCCCGAAGACGCCGTGCGCCGCGAGCTCATGGAAGAGATGCAGGTAAAAGTCACCAACCTGCGCGATTTTTACACCGTTGAGTATGACTACCCCGATTTTCATCTCTCCATGGAGTGCTACTACTGCTCACTCGCCGATGAATCCGATGAACCCCAGAAGCACGACCGCCAGCTCGATATCCGCTGGATTCCGCGCACCTCGCTTGCCACGGTAGAATGGATGCCCGCCGACAAGGGGCTCATTGATGCCCTGATTGAGTTGAAGGAAGATCGGCTTGAGGCCAACAGCACTGCCAAAGATGTCGAGGCCGCCACGACCGAACACCCCGCCACCAAACCCAAGCGCGCACCTAAGCGCCGCAGCAAGAAGCGTCCCAAGCCCGGCCTGCTCGACGGCATCGATACCTCGGACCTTTCCGCCGACGAGCGCGAACTGGTCCGCCGTCGCGCCGCCATCAAAAAGTCCATGAAGGGCAACAAGCGCGCCAACACCAAGCCCGAGCTGCTCGTACGACAGCGCCTGCGCGCAGCGGGCCTTACGGGCTATCGTTTGGAATGGAAGGTACCCGGCAAGCCCGACATCGCCTTTCCCGGGCGCAAGATCGCTATCTTCGTCAACGGCTGCTTTTGGCATCGCTGCCCTAAGTGCAATCCAAGCCAGCCCAAGCGCAACGTTGAGTTTTGGGAGGCAAAGTTCCGTCGCAACGTCGAGCGCGACCGAGCAGCCATCAACGCACTTACCCAAATGGGCTGGACACCCATAACCATCTGGGAATGCGAGCTCAAAAAAGACCGCATCGACGTCACCATGGAAAAGGTCATCGAGCAGGTGCGGGCCGCAGAGCCGCGGCGCTAGGAACGAGCCGTCCACACGCCCCACACAGGCAAGCCACATCCGCGCCACAAACCTTAGAAAGCCCTTAAGCTCAAAACCTTTCAAGAGTGTTACCCGATAGCTTTGACCTGCGGTTTCATTGTTACATCAAACCTGATTAAGCCTTTCTTTAGCGCTTCTTTGCAACAGCCGCGGCATAATACTGCCAACGCACGGGACCTAGCAGCACACCCCGTGCGCAACCTTTTGGTGGACATCGAGGAGGCCGCATAAGCATGCATTCTTCCAATGACGCAGCACAGCAGCCATCCCTAAAACATGCAGACCTTTTCTCCTTCCCCCCGACACAGAGAAACGGCCTCCTCGACTCCCCCACCACAAAAGCCAAACGCTCAACCGATCAGAATCTCAACCTGCGAGCATCCTTCGAAAAGCTCCAAGCATCCCTAGACAAGGCGTTCCCCGAACAGGCAAGAGCAATCTAAGCCCATCGCGCTTTATACTGATGCCATGCGAAACATGGATCACATAGAATTGCACCGCGGAGGACGCGAGGAAGCGTTTCCCGAGACCGCCGAAGACTGGCCCTATATTGCCGAACGCGCAGAATTCGCTCGCTATCCGGACAATTCCGTCCCTTGGCACTGGCATTCCGAAGTTGAGCTTTTCTACATGGAGCAGGGAGCGATTGACTATCGAACGCGCGCGGCTCATGAGCACGTACGCTTTGGGGAAGGGTCCGCCGGCTTTATCAACGGCGGCGTTTTGCACAGCACGCTGCAATCACCCAATTCGGCACCAGCCATTCAAATGTTGCATATCTTTCAGCCGTCGATGCTCGGCGATCCCGCGGGACGCCTTCAAAAGCGCTATATCAATCCTTTGCTGCAATGTCGAGGCGTCGATGTGCTCAAATGGTCGCCCACCAACCCCGACGATATGCCCTTTATCGATTTGCTAAAGAGTTCCTTTAACCACGACCTTCAACGGCCGCAGAACGAGATGGCGCTTCGGAATAGCTTGTCAGAGCTCTGGATTCAGATTTACGCCAAGGCCGAACCGCTCTTTTCCTCCGACAACGCCTCTTGGATGACCAACCGCGACGTACAGTTCAAGGCAATCCTGGACTATATCCGCGCAAACTATGCAGCCGCTATAGATGTGCCCCAGATGGCATCTGCAGCCGGCGTAAGCGAAAGAGAGTGTTACCGCATTATCGAAGCTTGCGCAGGAACGACCCCGGCGGCATATCTGCGCGCATACCGCGTAAACCGTGCTTGCGAACTTTTGGCACACACCACGCGAACGGTCCAGACAGTCGCGCGCCAATGCGGCTTTGCGACAGCAAGCCATCTTGGCCAGGTATTTAAAGAACAAATGGGATGCACTCCTTCGAGCTATCGAGCAGCGAGGCAGAATCTCGATAGTACCAGGCAGAAATCCCGCTAGCCCTTCTTCTGTCACTGCATCAAACTTGCAGGCAAACAACGGATAGGAGCTACTATATGAAGTACTTTGACTATATCGTGTTTGACGTTGATGGGACATTGGCAGATACAGAAGAAAGCGTGCTGTCATCGCTTGGCCAGATTATCCAAGAAGAAACCGGCAAAACGCTCCCCCGACACGAGCTTGAATTTGCCCTCGGCATACCCGGCAAGAACGCCCTTGAGAAACTTGGGATCTACTCACAGGCAACGCTGGATCGCTGGTGCCAAGTTGCCGCCAGCTTTAAAAGCACCATCAGCGTGTTTCCCGGCTTGCACGAAGTTATCGCAACACTCTCCGACAACGGCTGCAAACTTGGCATCGTCTCCTCACGTGCGCGCAATGAATACGCAGAAGAAATTGCACCCCTTGGCTTCGATAAGTATTTTGAGCACATCATCCTTGTCGAAGACACAACCGAACATAAACCCGCACCCGCTCCCATGCTCGAATATCTCCGGCGTACGGGCGCGAATCCTGGCAACGTCGTCTACGTTGGCGACACCGTCTACGACGAACAATGCGCAACTTCAGCAGGGGTCAGTTTTGCCAGAGCGGCATGGGGATCACACCAAGACATCCCAAACGCCACCTACAACCTCAAAACCCCCAACGACCTGCTAACCCTAACAACCAAGTAACCCCCGCGCCCCACCCTTTCAGCCCCAACACCACAAGGGCGATTGAGCAGGACGG
>CAJMRZ010000100.1 GCA_905215945.1 uncultured bacterium
GCACCGAGCCGTACGCTTGAACTGAGAAGGGGGGGGGCCTCGCGGCCTCCCCCTTTTTGCGTTTACGGGCTTTTGTCTCACATAGTAGCTGTGTTTTATAACCCTCGTTTGTCGCATCTTCTGTGAACGGGCTACAATAACTTAGTCTGTGCGATATGGAGGTGAACATGGCTGAAGCTGGTATCGGCGTTGATATCGTCGAGATTTCCCGTATGAAATCAATTCTTGAAAAGACGCCGTCGTTTGCTCGGCGTGTGTTTACCGAAGAAGAGCGTGCGTATTGTGATGCATCATCGCGTCCCGCTGCTCACTATGCCAGCCGCTTTGCTTCGCGCGAGGCGGTACTTAAAGCTCTCGGCACGGGTTTTAGTCAAGGCGTTGGTCGCAAGGATGTTTCGGTTACGCGTGATAAACTCGGCAAACCGAAGGCGCTGCTTTCGGGCCGTGCTCTCGAGATCGCTCAAGAGCTGGGTGTTGTTGAGGTCGCTCTTTCCATTACGCTTACAGGAGATTTAGCCGTTGCGAATGCCATCGCGATTACCGAAGATGCTCGGCCTAAGCCAAAAGAGGAAAAGGTGAGTACCAAGAAACGCGTAGCGCAGACATTTAAAGAGGCTCGCTCTGTTTTAGATGAGCTTGAGCAGCTGCAGAATTCAGCATTGACGGAGCACCTGGGCGATGCTTCGCAAGATACGCTAGGAGCATAGATGAAACCGGTTTTGAGTACCGAAGAAGTCGTTCGTCTCGAGGACATCATCGAACGCGAAGGGACTTCGAAGGCCGAGCTTATGGAGCTAGCGGGTGAGTTTGCCGCCAACGAGGTCTTGAAGCTCAATCCCGATCGGGTTCTCGTTCTGGTCGGTTTTGGTAATAATGGCGGAGACGGTTGGGTTGCCGCCGATATTCTGAGCCATAAGGGTGTGGACGTCGATATCGTTTCTCCGGTTGAGCCGGATGAGATTCCTGCTGCTCTGGCACGTCATGTTGCTCGTCGTACTGCCGGCCGCGATGTGCACGTTTGCGTCGGCCCCTCGCGTGACGAACTCGAGGTTTTGATCGATAAGGCCGATGTTGTTGTCGATGCCATTTTTGGAACCGGTTTCCACGGGAATCTGCGTGCGCCGTTCTCCATCTGGATTCCTACGGTCAATGAATGCGCCGATTGTGTCGTATCCATTGATGTCCCCTCGGGCCTGAATGCCGAGACGGGCGTTGTTGATGACGACTGCATTCGTGCCGAGCATACGGTGACGATGATTGCGCCCAAGATTGGTCTGTATAGCGCTGATGGCCCCGAGTATGCTGGCGATTTGATCTGCGGCAATCTTTACGACCGTCTTGACGAGGTCATCGATGATGTCGACCACGCCGCCGAGATTGTCGAGCCCGGTGACTTAGTTGATTACTTTGCCCCACTACCTACGAATATCGATAAGTATTCCCGTGGCTCTGTGCTTATTGTCGCCGGATCTGCGCAATATCCTGGTGCTGCCATTATGGCGGCCAAGTCTGCAGCTCGCGCGGGTGCTGGTTACGTGGCAGTCGCGGCTCCTGACGCCTGCGCCAATCTTATTCGCATGGCACTTCCTTCGATTCCCGTCTTTGCTATTCCGTCTGATTCCCGCGGCTCCTTTGGCGCCGCTGCGCGCATGACTGTGTGCGAGATTGCAAAGAAGTACAGCTGTGTACTGTGCGGTCCCGGTATGACGACATCTGCCGGCGCTATGCAGGTGGTTTCGGGCTTGCTCGAGCTTGATGTGCCGCTTATCTTGGACGCCGATGCACTCAACTGCCTTGCTAAGATTGCCATTGACGGTATTGATAGTAATCCCGAGATGTATCGTCGCGAGCAGCCGTTGGTTATGACGCCGCACTATCGTGAACTTTCGCGTCTGGTTGCCGGTGACGAGGTGAACGACCTTGGTACCGCGATTGCGGCCGCGCAGAAGGTTGTCTGGGCTGCAGGCTCTGACAATCTGGTGGTCATTGCCAAGGGGCCGACGACGGCTATCTGTGGCGTTGAGCGTGTGCTGCTGCCGCTCTCGGGTCCGGCTTCTCTGGCAACTGCCGGTTCGGGTGATGTTCTCGCGGGTATTTTGGCCGGCACGCTTGCCACCATGCGCGACGAGATGGATCGTTGGGAGCTGCTGTATTCGTACGCCGTCGCACTTCACAGCTACGCCGGTTTTGCCGCGGCGACGGAGTATGGTGAGAAGAGCGTTATCGCGACCGATCTTATCGACTTGATCGGTCCTGCCATGGAGCTGGCGGCAAAGGATGCGCTCGAAGATCTGGGAATCATGGACGAAGGGTCGGATGACTAATCATGAATAAAGCCGATTTGACGCGCTGGTCCTGGGTCGAGATCGACCGTGGGGCGCTCCGTCGTAACACGAGGGCCTACAAGAACTTGCTGAATCCACGTCAGCGCCTGTGCTGCGTGGTCAAGGCCGATGCTTATGGCCATGGAGCTGTTGAGTGCGCCAAGATCATGTATTCGGCCGGTGCCGACATGTTTGCCGTGGCGACGGTTAACGAGGGCGTTGAGCTCCGACAGGGCGGGATTACGAAACCCATCCTCATCCTAAGCGAGCCGCCTATCGAGGCCATTCCGACGTTGCTCGAGTTTGATATCATGCCCTCGGTCTATACGTCTGACTTTGCTCTTGCGTATGGCGAATGTGCCGTCGCGGCGGGCAAAGTGGGCAAGTATCATCTCGCCATCGAGACGGGCATGAATCGTATCGGCGTTCACTACACGCAGGTGCTCGACTTTGTCCGCGGTATAAATTTCCATCGCGGTATTCAGTGCGACGGCGTATTTACGCACTTCGCCACGGCCGATGAACCTTCGGGCTGGGACTACAAACTGCAGTGTCAGCGCTTTACCGAGGCCGTTCAGGCCATTAAGGATGCGGGTTTTGAGTGCGGTATCGTGCACTGCGCCAACACGCCGTCCTCGATGCTTGACCCCTCGATGCATTTTGATATGATCCGCGCCGGCGTTGGCTTGTATGGCATGCAGCCGTGCGAGCTGAGTGGCCGCGTGATGCAGCTTGATCCCGTTATGAGCGTCCATGCGCGTGTGACGCGCGTGGCACACCCTGCGATGGGTGAGGGCGTGGGCTACGGTTTTACCTACCGCGTACCGCGTACGCGCGTTCAGATCTGCACGCTGCCGATCGGTTATGCCGATGGCCTATCGCGTACGCTTTCCAATCGTATGGATGTGCTGTATCGCGGCGAGCGCGTGCATCAGGTTGGCAATATCTGCATGGACCAGTTTATGGTCGCCATTCAGTCCAACCCGGCACACGAGATTCCCGAGGCCGAGTATGGTGACGAGATGATTATTGTCGGCCGCGATGGCGATGCCGAGATCACTATGGACGAGATGGCCCGACTGCGCGGCACGATTAACTACGAGGTCGCCTGCGGCTTTGGCATGCGCCTCGACAAGGTCTACGTGTAGGAGTCGCCATGGGCGTCATGCACATTCCCGGCCATACCCATCAGGCGCCACGTGAGGTCGCACTCGAGGAGATCGAGGCCGTTCTGGGCGATTGTCACCTCTGCCAGCTCTACCAGTCGCGTCACAATATCGTGTTTGGCGTGGGAAACCCCCGCGCCCGCGTCATGTTTATCGGTGAGGCGCCGGGTCGCAACGAGGATTTGCAGGGCGAACCCTTTGTGGGGGCGGCGGGTGAAGACCTCAACGGCATTTTGTCGCTGGCGGGGCTCAAACGCGAAGACGTCTACATTGCCAATGTGCTTAAGTGCCGCCCGCCGGGAAACCGCAATCCGCGTCCCGAGGAAGTGCTGGCTTGCTCGCCGTTTTTGCGTGAGCAGATTCGAAGCATCTGGCCCGATATTATCGTGACGCTCGGCAACCCCGCGACGCACTTTGTGCTTAAGACCGAGATTGGCATTACTAAGCTGCGCGGCAGGTTCCACCAGATGGGGCATTTTGTAGTAATGCCCACGTTCCATCCGGCAGCAGCGCTGCGCAATCCGGCGTGGCAGGAGCTGCTGGAGGAAGACTTTAAGATGCTGGGCGACTATCTGGAGCGGCATCCCGCGCCAGAGGGTGCCTCGGAATAATAAGGAGCATATATGTCCCTGGAGCGCCTGGGGGTAGGTACTTACAAAACGACTTGCGCTGCCGATACGGAGTACTTTGGCGAGCTAATTGCACTGTGCCTTGAGGACGGCGATGTGCTCATCCTGACCGGTGGCCTGGGGGTGGGCAAAACTCACTTTACCAAGGGCGTCTCGCGCGGGCTGGGCGATGGGCATATGGTTACGAGTCCTACGTTTGCGCTCATGGCCGTTCACGATCAAGGTCGTATTCCGCTGTTTCACTTTGATCTATACCGCCTGGAGCATGCCTACGAGCTCGAGGATACGGGCATTTTCGATGTGCTGGGCTATGAGGGTGCTTGCCTGCTGGAATGGGGCGAACAATTCCAGGACGAGCTGACGGATGAGTATCTTTCGGTGACGCTCAAGCGTGATGAGGGCGACAGCGATGTGCGAACGATAACGCTTGAGGCGCACGGTGACCGCGCAATGGAGCTTTCCCATTTGATTGATAAGGCTGTACAAGATGAGCTTGCATAACGACAACGCGCTGGTGGTGGCGCTCGATACCTCGACCGACATGCTTGCCTGCGCGGCAAGCTGGATTGATGGGCAGACGGGCGAGACGAAGCTCGTGAGTGGCGACCACATGTGTCGCCGTCACGCCAACGTTGAGCTCGTGAATACCGTTGATGGCGTGCTGGCTCAAGCCGGTCTGGATCGCAGCGATGTTGGTTGCTATGTGGTCGGTCGCGGCCCGGGGTCCTTTACGGGTGTGCGCATCGGCATCTCCACTGCCAAGGGCCTCGCGCGTGGTGCCAATGTTCCGCTGCTGGGCGTGTCGACGCTCGACGCTTGCGCTTGGACGGCGTGGAAGGCTGGCGTGCGCGGCAAGCTTGGTATCTTGGCCGATGCTATGCGCGGTGAGGTATATCCGGCGCTGTATATGCTGGTCGATGAGGGTCCCGAGCGTCAATTTGAGCGCGAACACGTGGTCAAGGCCGCCGTGGCGCTCGATGAGTGGCGCCGAGCAGCGGACTGGGACCAGGTTCAGCTGACCGGTGACGGTCTCGTGCGCTATGGCAAGCTGCTGGGTGAGGACGAGACCGCCCGCTGCGTGGAGCGCGACCTGTGGTGGCCTTCGGGCGAGGGTCTCATCCTTGCGCACGCCGCGGGTGACGGCGACCCGGCCCGCGTCCTACCGATCTATACGCGCCTTTCTGATGCCGAGGAAAACGAGCGCAAGCGTCTTGGTCTTGCCGAGAGTGCGCAGAGCGGAATTACGGGCGTTGCCGATGAGCTCGCCGGTCGTCATCTGCAGTTCCGTCCCATGGGCGCGGCGGATGCCGAGGGCGCGAGCGCGCTGGAGGCTGCCTGCTTTGAAGGTGCCGGACACGAGGCGTGGACGCCGGGCATGTTCCTGTCCGAACTGGGCGAGGACGTCGCTGCGCCGCGTAGTTGGTGGGTGGCACACGACGACGGCAAGCTACTGGGCCTTGCCGGCGGTATGGTCGTGGACGGTGATGTGCAGATTCTGGATGTCGCCGTCGATCCGGCACATCGCCGTGAGGGCATTGCCCGCAAGCTGCTGTCGCATGTGAGCTATGATGCCCAGATGCTCGGCTGCACCACGGCTTCGCTCGAGGTCGAGGACGGCAATGAGGGCGCGATTGCGCTCTATAACGCTCTGGGCTTTACCGAGGCAGGACGGCGCCGCGGCTACTATGGTGCCGGCAAGGATGCCATCGTCATGACGGCCCCGCTGCCCCTGGTGCTTCCGGTCGACAATGCTTCGCCCGAGCCGACGGCG
>CAJMRZ010000101.1 GCA_905215945.1 uncultured bacterium
CCTCCAGCTCTCGCAAGAAGCAGCGCAAGACGTACGTGTCTAAGACCGTCAAGATCGTCCTGGTGGTCATCGGCGTGCTGGCGATGCTGCTTTCCGTCTCGGCGATGGCGTGCTCCGGCCTTATGTCGCAGGCCGAGGACACCTCGGGCTACAAGCTGACCGGCGGTGTTGCTGCAACTATCAACGGCACCAACCTCACCGAGGACACCGTGACCAGGCAGATCATGAGCATGCGCACGTCCTACGGCTACACCAAGGATAAGGATTGGGCGCAGTATCTGGTTGACAACGACCTCACGCCCAAGAAGTACCGCAAGCAACTCATCGACTCCTACACGCAGCAGATTCTGCTTCAACAGGCACAGAAGGAGAACGGCGTGACGGTGTCGGACGAGGAGGTCGAGAAGGCTTGGAAGGACGCGTGCAAGAGCGCGGGCGGTGCCAAGGCCTTTAAGAAGACCCTCAAGACCTACGGCTATACCGAGGACACCTACAAGGATTCGCTCAAGGAGAGCCTGGCGCAGCAGAAACTCAAGGATGCCGTGGCGCCCACCAGCAAGCCCAAGGACAGCGAGATCGTCGATTACATCAACGAGAACCTGTCTAACTATAACGATGCTCGCCGCTCGTCGAACATCCTGATCAAGGTTGATTCTGACGCTTCCGACGAGGACAAGGCTGCCGCCAAGGCCAAGGCGCAGGAGTGCCTGGACAAGATCAACTCCGGTGAGCTGAGCTTTGAGGACGCCGTTGAGCAGTACTCCGAGGACACCGGTTCCAAGGAGAAGAAGGGCGATGTGGGCTGGGATAAGCTCACCACTTTCGTCGACAGCTACCAGACGGCGCTCGAGGGGCTCAACAAGGGCGACGTGAGCGAAGTCGTCGAGTCGACCTATGGTTACCACATCATCAAGTGCACCGACTACTTCCATGTCGATAATCAGGTTGATGACATCAACCAGGTGCCCAAGGACATCAAAAAGTACGTCTCCAACGTGGTGAAGACGCAAGCGGCCAGCACCGCGTACAGCGAGTGGCTGGAGCAGTACAAGAAGGATGCCGACATCACCGTCAACCCCATGCCCAAGGACGTACCCTATAACGTGAGTCTGAAGGGCGTCACCAAGAGTTCGACCGACGATTCGTCGAAGACTGAGTAACCATGGGGCGGTGCTCGCGTGAGTGCCGCCCACGCTATTAGAGAGGATTTGCAGATGACCAACGAAGAGCTGCAGAAAGAAATGATCGCGGCCATGAAGGCCAAGGACAAGGTTCGCCTGTCCATCATTCGCCAGGTCAAGGCCGAGGTGAAGAATATCGAGGTTAACGAGCGCCGCGATGTGACCGAGGAAGACGTCAACAGCATGATCAAGCGTCTGATCAAGCAGACGAGCGAGACGCTGGAGATGTCCATCAAGGCCGGCACCGACCAGGAGCGTACCGACAACCTGACCGAGCAGGTCAAGATTCTGGAGAGCCTGCTGCCCGCGCAGGTTTCGGGCGAGGAGCTCGAGGCCCTGATCGAGCAGGTCATCGCCGAGCTGGGCGCTACTTCCAAGAAGCAGATGGGCCAGGTCATGGGAGCACTCGGCAAGGCCACCGGCGGCAACTTCGATAAGCCTGCCGCGGCAAAGATCGTCGGAGCAAAGCTGGCTTAAGGGCCGAGCGGTACATAGTTGATGTTAAGGGGACGTGACCATTGCGGTCGCGCCCCTTTTTGCTGGGCTGGGCAATCATTGGGGACGGGCTTAAATGAGTGCCCAATGAGCGGGTACTCATTTAAGCCCGTCCCCAATGAGTGGGTTAAAGGTTGCGGGTTCTTTACGGGAATGTAGTGTGGGCTGCGGAAACGCGGTTCTTTCCGTACAATAGTTCAACTCGTGTAAACGCAGGGAAGGGACATTCATGGCAGACATGATCGAGATCAAGCATCTCAACAAGTACTTTGGCGACCTGCATGTGCTCAAAGATATCAATCTCACCGTCAAGCGCGGCGAGAAGCTCGTAATGATCGGGCCTTCCGGCTCGGGTAAGTCGACGCTCATCCGTTGCGTCGATTATCTGGAGGAGCCCACGTCGGGCGAGGTCGTCATCGACGGTACGCCGCTCACCAAAAAGAATCACCTGGAGATGGCTCGCAAGTATAGTTCCATGGTGTTTCAGCAGTTCAACCTGTATCCCAACATGACGGTGCTGGGCAACCTGACGCTCGCGCCCATCAAGCTACAAAAGAAGAGCAAGGAGGAGGCGACCGAGATCGCTATCGCCGCGCTCAAGCGTGTCGGCATGGCGCATAAGGCCGGCGAGTATCCGCAGAATCTCTCGGGCGGTCAGCAGCAGCGCATCGCCATCGCCCGTGCCCTGTGCACCAAGCAGCCCATCATCCTGTTTGACGAGCCGACCTCGGCACTCGACCCCGAGATGGTCCAGGAAGTTCTGGACGTCATGATCGAGCTCGCGCAGGAGGACATCACCATGATCTGCGTGACGCATGAGATGGGCTTTGCGCGCCAGGTGGCCGACCGCGTCATCTTTATGGAGGACGGCCGCATTCTGGAGGAGGGCACGCCCGAGCACTTCTTCGATAACCCCGAGAACCCGCGCTGTCGCGAGTTCCTGTCCAAGATTCTGCACTAGGCGCGGTGATGGACATGACGGATATGACGAGGGCGGCCGTGTCGCGCCGTCACTTTTTGCAGCTGGCGGGCGCCGGTATGCTTACGCTGACGGGGGCCGCGCTTACCGGTTGCGGCAACTCCACCAGCGGCGAGGGCTCCGACAAGGGGTCCAAGCTTGCGGCCATCAAGTCGCGTGGCCATCTGAATGCCGGCGTTAAGAAGGACGTTCCCGGCTACGGCTATTACGACACCGCCAAGGGCCGCTTTGAGGGCATGGAAGTCGATTTGTGCTACCAGATCGCCGCTGCCGTCTTTGGCGTGAGCTACAAGGAGGCCCGCGCCCAGGAGCTTGTCGAGTTTACCGACGTAACGCCCAAGACGCGCGGCCCGCTGATCGATAACGGCCAACTTGACGTGGTCGCGGCGACCTACACCATCACCGACGAGCGCAAGAAGAGCTGGGATTTCTCGACGCCGTACCGCACCGACTACGTGGGACTCATGGTCAAGAAGCGTTCGGGCTTTACCTCGATTGAGGACCTGGACGGCAAGGTCATTGGCGTAAGCCAGGGTGCCACCACGCAGGGCCTGATCGAGCAGATGATCAAGGACAACGGCTTTAGCTGCAAGCCCGAGTTTAGGGCCTTTAGCGGCTACCCCATCATCAAGAGTTCGCTCGATGCTGGCAATATCGACGTCTTTGCCATGGACCGCTCCACGCTGGCCGGTTACATGAACGAGACCGTTGAGCTGCTGCAGCCCGAGGTCAAGTTTGGCGAGCAGGGCTACGGCGTGGCGACCAAGAAGGGCTGCGACCTTTCGGCCGTGGTCGATCAGGTGATTTGCGATCGCCTGGCCGACGGCTGGCTCGACCAAGAGGTCAAGACCTGGGGTCTTGTATAGGCGCATCGTCCAAGGAAGGAATCAAATGCTCGAAGGATTATTTGACGCCGACCGTTGGTCGACGACATTTCAAAACATGGGGCCCTTCTGGGAGGGCTTTGGCGTGACACTGCAGGTGGTCGTTGCCGGCCTGCTGTTGTCGCTGGTGCTGGGCACGCTGCTGGGCGTGTTCTCCACCACTCGTTCGCGCGTGCTGCGCGCCATAAGCCGCGTGTACGTGGAGTTTTACCAGAACACCCCGTTGCCCGTGCAGGTGCTCTTTATGTACATGGCCGGTCCGCAGTTTTTGCAGGCCATAACCGGTGCCGACCAGCCGGTGCGCATCGCGCCGTTCGTGCTGGGCTTCTTGGGTGTGGGCCTGTATCACGCGGCCTACATTTCGGAGGTCATCCGCACTGGTATCGAGGCGGTTCCGCGCGGTCAGATGGAGGCGGCCCAGAGCCAGGGCTTCACCCGTGCGCAGGCATACTGGTACATCGTGCTGCCCCAGACGTTCAAGATCATTCTGCCGCCGCTGTGTAACCAGGCGCTCAACCTGGTCAAGAACACGTCGGTGTTGGCGCTTGTGGCCGGCGGCGACCTTATGTACCGTTCCGACAACTTTGTGAGTCTGTACGGTTACCTGCAGGGATACATCGTCTGCTGCCTTATGTACTTCATCATCTGCTTTCCGCTCGCCATGCTGGTGCAGTGGCTCGAGCGCCGCTCCAAGGAGCGTCCGCGCGGCGTGAGCCTGGCCGAGCTGGGGCTCGACAACGTAGAGGAGGCCTAGCGCATGGAAATCTTCAACGCGACCAACCTGCTCTACATCTGGGGCGGCTTTGTTAAGACCATCGAGATCTCGGCGCTGTCGATCTTTTTCTCGCTCATCTTTGGCACGGTGCTGGCGCTCGTTAAAAGCTATGCGCCCCGCCCGTTCCGTATTTTGGTGAGCGCCTATATCGAGCTGTTCCGTTGCACGCCGAACCTGCTGTGGATCCTTTTTATCTACTTTACGGTGCAGGGTTTGGACATTGTGATTTCGACCATCGCCTTTACGTTGTTTACCAGCGCTGTTATGGCCGAGATTGTGCGCGGCGGCCTCAACTCGATTCCGCGCGGCCAGTTTGAGGCAGCGCAGAGCCAGGGCTTTGGCTTCTTTGCCGCCATGCGCTACATCATTCTGCCGCAGACGTTTAAGACGATCATTCCGGCGCTGTTTAGCCAGTGCACGACTGTCATCAAGGACAGTTCGTATCTTTCGGGCATTAACGTGGCCGAGCTCATGTACACGGCAAACGTCGTGATGGCCCACGCGATCGACCTGTCGCAGGTTCTTATGCTCTACGGCCTGGTGTTTGCGATGTACTTTGTGCTCAACTTTGGTATCTCGCTGCTGGTCCGAGCGTATCAACGTCGTATTGTGGCAGCGTAGAATGTGACAAAGGGACTGTCCCTTTATCACATAGAGAAAGGAATCGCGATGAGCGATCTGGAGAATAAGAAGAATCCTGTGGTCATTACCATCGCGCGCGACTTTGGCGCCGAGGGCCACGAGATTGGTCGTATCCTCGCCGATGAGCTGGGGATTCCGCTGTACGATAACGAGCTGCTGGTGCGTGCTTCGCTGCGCGCGGGTGAGTCGCTCGACAAGATGGCCGCCTACGACGAGCGCCTGGCCGTGGAGAACATGGCGTTTCTGCCCGACCGCTACGATGCGCGTTCGTACTCGGATAAGTTGTTCCAAAAGATGAGCCAGGTGATTTTGGATCTGGGTGAGACCGAGAGCTGCATTATCGAAGGCCGTCTGTCCGATTATCTGCTGCGCAACAACCCCAACCACATCGCCGTGCTGGTGACTGCGCCCTTTGAGGACCGCGTCGAGATCGTGCGCAAGAAGCGCGGTCTCAACAAAAAGAAGGGCGCCAAGCTGGTCAAGCAGCAGCAGAAGGCGCGCGAGGCGTTCTATAAGCGCTACAGTGCCGGCAAGTGGAAGATGACGAGCGGCAAGGACATCGTCGTCAACCGCGCCAAGCTGGGACGCGAGGGCTGCAAGGACGTCATCGCCGCAGCCTACCGCTACAAAGTAGCTCAGCTCGAAGGCTAACCGACCAAAACCACCGCAAAGGGGACAAGCACCTTTGCGGTGGTAGGGCGATCGGCATAGAAAAAGTCCCCGCCGGGCGTGTGCTCGACGGGGACTTTGCCGTTTGGTAGCTAGCGCTGCGGATGATTACTCGCCCAGTAGGCTCTTGGTGATGGAAGCGGCGGCCTTCTTGCCGGCGCCCATCGCCAGAATGACCGTAGCGGCACCGGTGACGATGTCGCCGCCGGCCCAGATGCGGGGATCGGTGGTCTGGCCGGTCTCCTCGTCGGCG
>CAJMRZ010000102.1 GCA_905215945.1 uncultured bacterium
CCCGCGACCCCAACCTTGGCAAGGTTGTGCTCTACCAACTGAGCCATGTCCGCTTACGAGGATTAATCTTACGTGATGCCCGCATCCTATGCAAGAACTTTTTTTGAAAAGTTTTGCGACGCTCTCGCGAGGGCATCAGTCGTCACGAAAGGCGCGAACAAACGCAGGCTCGCAGCGAGATGCCCCTACATCTCACCGAGCATGATCCAGGCAGAGCTGTCCTGCGCGAGCCTGCCGTCTGCAAGCGGTGATGAGGTGAGCAGGACCCTGCCCGCCGGCAGCTCCACGGGTGCTGCACCGAAGTTCGTCACACACGCCCAGCCGTTATCGCGGCGATAGGCGATGACGCCGCCCTCAGCGCCCTCGGCACCATCCGCAAGACCGGTGCGCCCGTCAAGATCGAGCCACGCAAGATCGTTGGCGCACCCGCGCAGCTTGCGCCGCAGCCAGAGGGCGTCACGATAGAGCGCAAGCATCGATGTCGGGTCCACTTCTTCCCTATCGGCAGCATAATCGGAAAACCATGCAGGCTGCGGCAGATGGGGCGCCGCATCGGCGTCTGCCGGCGAAAACCCAAACGATCCGCCATGCGCGGGATCGTCCGCCGCCACCCACGGCAGGGGCACACGACAGCCGTCGCGCCCCTTCTCACGCTTCGGTCCGTGCGTATTGGTCGCAGTAGGGTCTTCGAGTGCAGTCCACGGGATATCAGCCACCTCAAAAAGGCCGAGCTCCTCACCCTGATACACGTATGCCGAGCCCGGAAGCGCCAGCTCAAGCAAAAGGGCCGCCCGCGCGCGGCGCTCGCCGAGTTCACGGTCCTCGTCATAAGACGACCCGTCGCGCAAGAGCCAGTCGAGCGCAATCTGGTGGTAGCGCGTCGCCTTGATCTGCGGCAGGGCATAGCGTGTCGCCACGCGCGGCACGTCGTGGTTGGAGAGTATCCAGGTCGAGGCGGAATCGGATTCGACGGCTGCCTTCAAGCCCTTCTCGATTGCAGTGTGCATGTCATCATAGGTCCAAGTGGCCTTGGCAAACTCAAAGTTGAATGTCTGGCCAAGCTCGCTGGGACGCGCGTAGAGATACTGGCGCTCGGGCAGCACCCACGCCTCGGCAACGGCACTGCGCGGCGGATTATAGCGGTCGAACACGCGGCGCCACTCGCGATAGATCTCGTGGACCTCATTGCGGTCCCACAGCGGATGGGTGCCGTCGTCAACCATGTCATCGCCCTCGGCGAGATGCCACCGGTCGAGGTCATCGCGGTCGAGATCCTTGGCGAGACCCTGCGCCACATCAATGCGAAAGCCGTCGACGCCTCGATCGCTCCAAAACGCCAGGACGTCGCAAAAGAGCGCGTGAACCTCAGGGCATGACCAGTCAAAGTCCGGCTGCTCGGGCGTAAACATGTGCAGATACCACTGACCGTCCGCAACACGCGTCCATGCGGGGCCGCCAAAGTTGGCATTCCAATTGGTGGGAGGCAGCTCGCCATGCTCGCCGCGACCATCGCGGAAGATATAACGGGCGCGTTCGGGCGATCCGGGGCCGGCGGCAAGAGCGGCTTTGAACCAGGGGTGCTGGTTGGATGAATGGTTGGGCACGATGTCGACGATGACCTTGATGCCGCGCGCGTGAGCCGCAGCGATCATGTCATCGAAGTCGTCAAGCGAGCCGAGACGTGGGTCGACATCGCAGTAGTCCGCCACATCATAGCCGCCATCGACAAGAGGCGAAGGGTAAAACGGGCTCAGCCAGATGGCCTCGATACCCAGCCGCTCAAGATAGTCCATCTGCTGGGTAATGCCCGCGATATCGCCCAGACCCGAACCAGTCGAATCCTTAAACGAGCGCGGGTAGATCTGATAGATCGCGGCATCGGACATCCATGAGCGCGAAGAAGACTTTTCTGTAGCCATGGGGCGTATCTCCCTTGCAACGAGGTTATGCGAGATGCCCACGATGATACGCCCAAAGCGGACATTCGCGGCAAACAACGCCACAGCCACGACCCAAAACGCTCGCCCCCTCTCGGGTTCGAGCCTAGGAGATAGGTACAAAAAAAGCCCGGCTACCGTAGTAGTCGGGCTGTTGCGTTTGGAGCGGACAACGGGGCTCGAACCCGCGACCCCAACCTTGGCAAGGTTGTGCTCTACCAACTGAGCCATGTCCGCTTGCGGGTTATTAATTTACGCGAGTTGTCCAAAAGACGCAAGTACTTTTTTCAAAAAACTTGTCTGCCGCATGTTCTTAATAGCCAAACGCGCTAAAGCGATTGGCTAGGCACACGATTCCAGCGCTCCGCTAAACAGCTTCACCATCTGTACGCGCGTGCCGGCGCCGTCCGTACGACGAGCAACCTCCACGTTATCGACGAGCATACGCATAAGCTTGATGCCACGGCCGCGCTCCTCGGATGCGACCGGCTCGCTCGTTTCATCGATAGAATAGCCGGCACCTCGATCAAGCACCTCAACCACAACGCGATCGCCATAGGCCTGAACCGTCAGGACGCACCCGATACCGCCCGCATGGTCATAGGCATTACCCAGCGCCTCCCCCGACGCCAATGCGACATCGTAGCGCTCGTCACGGCGCAACGGAAGCGATTCAAGGAGTTCGGCGATGCGATGTCGGTAGTATGGAAGATTCTCGATACCCTGACGGACCTCGACGCTCTTACTCCAGCGAGGCAGCTCCCCCACCGGAATGGCGGGAATAGACTCCCGTGCCGGCCCCGCGACATGAAGGATATCGACAAGACGAGCAATCTCCAAAAAGCGAACAACTTCACCCGATGCATTGACGAGCGAAAGCAGGCCTTCTCGCCTCATGAGCTCACGAGCGCGCGTAAGCAGGAATGCCAAGCCCGTCGAATCGATAAAGCTAACAGCCTGACAGTTGATGACAACACGACGCACGCCGCGGCCAATCAAAGCATCCAACCGCCGACGCAGCGCAGGCACCGTGGCGATGTCGATATCGCCTGGTGGCGTCAAAACCGCTATGTCATTCCACTCATTCATACGACCATGGTTCCCCAAAAAAGCCCACTCGATGCATTCGTTTCCCCAACCGTACGGATTCAGCCCGCCCAGCGTCGTCTATGAACGACCCCGTAAAAACTCAAGGGACACCAATGCAATGTCATCGTCCAGCGCCGATTCGGTAAATCGGTCAAGCTCGCCCAAGACCTTGCCGCAGATTCCCGATACGCCCTCACCCGAGACAGAGAGCAGAAGGTCACGAAGGCGCTGCTCACCAAAGAACGCTCCGGTGCGGTCGCGGGCCTCAATCGTTCCGTCCGTATACATGAAGAGCATGTCGCCGGGAGCGAACGTAAACACGCCTGTCTCGTACACCATGCTCTCAAAGGCACCGATTACGCCCGATTGGCATCCAAGCAGCTCGACCTCTCCCCCACGGGCCTCGCCGCCACCCAGCGGCATCGACTCTGGCCTAATGACCATGGTCGGAGGATGGCCCGCCGAACAATACGTTGCGCGTCCGGCTTTAAGGTCAATCTTGGCGATAAAGGCCGTCACGAACGTCTCGACCCTCGAAAAGCCCATGAGCATGCTGTTAAGGGAGCGTGCCATGCGGGCCGGGCCAGCGCCCTCCCAGGCATATGCCGTCAGGGCCGTCTTGACGAGCGCGGACATCGATGCGGCCTCAATGCCTTTGCCAGACACATCACCCAGAATCATGACGGCGCAGTCGTCGGGAAGTCGGATGAGCGTATAGAAATCGCCGCCGACCAACGCCGAGTTCGTGGCCGACAGGTACACCGAATCGGTTGCGATACCCGGAACATCCCCCAGGGAATTTCTCATGCCGATCTGGAGGGTCTGAGCGATATGGCGCTCCTCGCGCTTTTGAGATTCGCCTTCGTAGATCAGTTCAAAGTCATGCGCCAAGTGCACCAAGTAGTCATATTCAAGGTCATCAATCGGCTCTTGGCTACCATCACGAAGCAGCAGCGCGCGCGTCGTCGGGCTCTTCGCAACAGAAGCAGGAACAATCGCGTCGTTACTGTGCTTGCCATCACCCTCAGAGCGCGGGCGCCCCGCCTCGATGCCGGAGTCGACGTAGAGACCTTGACAAGGCAGACCATGCGCCCTAAGCCAGCCTCCCATAGGCATCGATTCGTCAACGCGAGTTATACGAACGTGTTTAAGGTCCTCGGCACTCGTACCGCCCAAAACAGATGCCTCAAAGCCATCAGGGCCAGCCCCCAGACGTGCCGCTGGCGCCGTCGTGGAAAAGAAAAGCTTCTCAGGGTCGTCCGGCAAGGCAACGCGACTGCCGCCTTCAAAATCTATGACGTAGGAATCCAGACTGGCGTCATACTCAACAGGGCAAAAATGGCAGTTAAGCATATTGCAGATCTCGGACGATACCGCCTGGGTAGCCGCGGCAGAATCGTCTAGAAAGGTAAACAACTCATCACGCAAGACATTGAGCGAGCGGCCAAGCTCGGCCGTGCGACGGGAGCGAAGGCTCGATGCCATGCCGACCAGCTGGATAGACAGGTAATCGCAAATGACCTCGAGCACATTAACGTCATAGGCAAGCGGTGCCTGAGGGCGTTTCCAACCAACTTCCAGCACGCCAAGGATCTGCGTACCGTAAAAAACGGGAAGACAGATCTCGCTGCGGTACGGAGGCATATCCTGCATACGCAACAGGTGCTTAGAACGATTGTCCAGGTCCATAAACATACCGGAGGCGGCCTTATCACCCTTAAGGTCCTGTTGAATCGACAAGCGACAGGCACGCGACTCACGAAGAACATACGTCGGAATGCCAGCGCCATACGGCAAAAACTCAGGCAGGTAGCTGTCGTACAGCTCCTTGGAAACACCGCGAAGTTTAAAACCGCCGCTCTCAGAAAAATAGATAGCAGCACCCGAAGCATCGAGCGTTCCTACAAGCTGGTTCAAAACGGTATCAAGTAGGCTGGGCAGCTCATCGGAGCCCACGGTACTCATAATGACCGAGAGCGTGCCAGAGAGGCGCTTGTTAGCCACTCTAAGCTCCGAAAGAGCACGCTTGAGCTGACGGTCGTGCGAATACTGTTCTTCGATGCTATGGAGCGCCACCAGGACACGTGGCGCGCGGCGCCCAAAGATGCGTGGAGGCGTTACGGAGCCCGCACGAACCAAGACGGGGATAAAGGAGCCGTCACTCAGCTTGAGCATCAGTTCGTTCTCGGAGCCATCAGTTTCAAATGGCAGACGATGTTCCGTCGCACGTTCAAAAGCGGACGAGTACAGGACGTCTTTAACATCTCCACCAATGACGTCGGCGCGTTCCTCGCACATCAAACCAAGTAAGCGATTATTCACATGCAGAATGGTTCCGTCGAGCTCGCAGATGATGACAGCATCGCTCGTGATCTCGACTAGTTGGGCAACGTCTGCCCACTCGTTGTGTTCAAGCGTTTCCATCGTGGACCCCGCCGTCTATCGGTAACAAAAAAGCCTCCGAAGAGGCTTCTCAAATGCGATGGTGTCGGAGGCGGGACTTGAACCCGCATGACCAAAAAGCGGTCACTAGCACCTCAAGCTAGCGCGTCTGCCAATTCCGCCACTCCGACATGCTATGTTGTTGATTCACGGTTCGTTTTGTTGGACCCGCGCGTTCAACGAGGAAGATAATAACCTATGATTCGAGAACTGTGCAAGCACTTTTTTCAAAAAAGTTTACGAATTTGTAAATGCGCAGGTAGATCCGTGTGTCCGGCCCCGAATCGGTGTTGCCTCCCGGCGCGTCCTCGGGCATGAGCGATATTTTGCTGCGCACTTCGTGCTGCAAAATATCGCTCCCC
>CAJMRZ010000103.1 GCA_905215945.1 uncultured bacterium
CCTGCCGATACTATACACCCATACCCCCTGGGGGTGTCCAGTACAGAAATAATATATGAGATTTCGTTACAGATGAGGATGGATGGTTGGCCGATGGACCGTCCCAATCAATCATCTCAATCTGTAACATCTGGACCGTTTTTTGAGCCGTAACTGTTACAGATTTAGACAAACATTTCAGCCGAAAGCTAACGTCTCGATCTGTAACAACCAGACCCCGTTTTACCGAGTATTTGTTACAGATCAAGACAAACAGTTGGCAGCAAACTCAATGTCTCAATCTGTAACATCTAGCGGGAGATATAACCTCTAACTGTTACAGATCGAGACAGACTGCCCGGGGTCAACTCAAATGTCTTGATCTGTAACATCTAGAGAGGTTTTTGACCCCTTACTGTTACAGATTGAGATGTTGTCTCGCGGGATTGGGGTTTGTCTCGTTCTGTAACATCTAGACCCGTATCTGCCGAGCTAGTGTTGCAGATCGAGACAATTGCCGGGGAGGGGGTCCCGTCATGGCAAGACGCCCGCCGCCTAGATACAGAACCCGGGGATCACACAGGTTAGCTTGTTTGGCTTTTCTGCAGGCGTTGCGTACGTAAAGACGTCGCCGTCGTGCCCCACGCGGTTCATATAGAGCGTGCCTTCGCTCTCCGATGTGTCGGGGCTCACCGTGCGCTCCCACCAACAGGTGTCCTTGCCCTTCCACTGGCGGACCATCGTCTCGTTCGTGGAATACGGGCTTACCTTGAGCTCGCGGAAGAGCTGATACTCCTTGCCCTCGCCGTTGTAGATGTCTGCCAGGTAGTGATAGTCCTCGGTAAACGAATCGGGCGGTTGCGTACCGCACAGCTCGACCATGGCGGGCAGCCAAAGGGTTGCGGGCAACTCGCTCAGGCACGATGCGCTGTTGGCGGCACCCACGTTATTCGAGATCTTTTTGACGGATTTGATGAGTGCGCGCAACTCGTTGGGCAGCAGCTTAAGGCCGTCGCCGTTGAGCCATTCCCGCAGCTCGCAAACTGCCCAGCCGGCGCTCGGCGGTTCAGCCGCAGCGTTGCGCTCGGCAATACCCGCGTCGAACATAAACGTCAGTCCGGCCTTGCCCGTCCCGTCCAGAAGCTCATCGTGACGGATGCCCACAAGCTGCGCGCCAACCTGCAGCCCGTTGGTGAGCGTGACACGCTTGGTACACGGATAGGGGATATGCCCATCGGTATCGAGCAGGTGATAGCGCTTGGCAATCTCGCGTGCCTCGCTACGGGTCTCGGCGGCCTTAATCTTGAGCGAAATCTCCTGCAGCTGATCCCAAGTGTAGTCGTCAAGCGAACCGCGGATGCCGTCCAGGTAGTCGGGGATGCCAAAGCCATGGGTCGCCGCCCCAACGACGCTGAGCCCCGCAACGGCTGCAACGACGCCACCGATAATAAAGCGGCGGCGGGTCATGGCATCGTGCCGGGCCTGCTCCAGGATCTCTCGTGCGCGCTCGCCGGCGACGTCGACCTTAAGGTGCGTGCCGGAGTCGATGTCGATTGCGGCGTCACTGCCCGCGCCTTCGCGGCCCTCGGATTCGGCATCGGTGAGGTATGCCGAGAGCACCTCGAGCATCTGCTGCTCGGTGGGACGATCGCACTGCTCGACTGAGAGACCCTTCATGATGATTTGGACGAGCGCTTCATCGCCCTCGCAGCGCGGCTCGAGCGGTGCCGGCTTGGTCTTGGTCTTTACGAGATAGAACGAGCCGGTTGCAGCGGCGTCCGTCGACTCAAAGTCAAACGGTTTGCGACCGCTGTAGAGCTGGTACAGAATGCTCGAAAGCGCATAGACGTCGATTGCCGGCGAACGGCGAAGGGCCGCGATGCCTTCGATATCCTGTGTGAGCATCTCGGGCGCGGCGTATGCGGGCGTGGCAAAACGCCAGATGTCGGCGCGCCGGGTGATCGTGTCGTCGCCGAGAGCCATGGTCGCGGAGCCCATGTCGATGAGGCAGGGGTCAAAGGAGCAATCGGCAATCTGCTGCTCGAGCGTTCGGCTGGTGGTGCGGAACATAATATTGGCAGGCGACAGGTCGCGATGGACGACCGGATTCACGAGGCCTTGGGTCATCAAGAGCGCACGAAGCACGGCGTTTCCGACGGCGGCGACCATCTGGGTGGTCAGCCCGCCCGAGGCGTCGTGAGGAAGCAGGGGCAGCGCCTGCTTGAGTGAGGTGCCCTCGACCCACTCCATGAGGATGAGCGGGTCGTCCTCGCATGAACCGTAGCCATAGACGCGCGGAAATCCGCGCAGGTGCGAGACGGTACACAGATGACGGTACTCCTCGAACAGCGCGGCGGTGCTGGCCAGGTGCGCTGCCGATTGCTCGGCGGAGCGGTCGGGGGCTTGGCCGGAAAGGATGGCGTTGTCCTTGAGTAGCTTGACGGCAAAGACCTCGCCGCTCGTGTTGGTCGCGCGCAGCACGTGCCCGATGTTGCCGTTGTTGCGGTGGGCCGTCTGGAGAATAAGCGTCATAAACCGACGCTTGGCCTCGTCCTCGGCGCTGGGGTCGACCGCCACGGCGGTATCGAACGTATCGAGACGGATGAGTTTGTCGCCATAGGCGCTATCGGTAGTATCCATGGCGTTCCTTTGTCTGGCATGGGTTGCCGCACGCATACGTGAGCAGTGCGGATATCGGTAAAGTACCATGATAGCCGCACTGCCCACGTATACCGCTGAGCATTGTCGTTTACGACGCAGAAGGTAGAAGACGAAAGACGGACGGCGGCCGTCTTTCGATCGCCGTCCGCGCTAGTCCACAATGACAAGGAATGTCGTGTAGAGACCCAGATGGAGCCTGTCGCTGTTTTCGATTTCTACTGGGGGATAGATCTTGCCGGGCTCGCGTTGGTTGCGCGGCGGCTCAATCACAATATCGCCGTCGCCTGCACCCGATTCGAGTACCGTGCCGTTGGTCGATCCAAGGCCCTGGGCGTACCAGTGCTCACCCTCAAGCCAAATGCGAAGATGCTCGCGCGATGCGTCGGCGCCCACATCGGTGATGCTGGGCGAGGTTTTGGGCAAAGAACCAATCACGGTGCCGCGCGGATCGCGTGTGAGGGGATGGATTTGCATGTCGGCGCAGTTGTCGGCATGGGTTCTGAGCAGACCGAGGTTGGGGGCGACGGTGCGCGGCTGCTCCAGGCTGCTCATAAAGCCACGTCCGACGGTAGTTTCGGTGGTGCCAAAGTGCCCGCCCGTCTTGCTGTCGCAAAAGCGCTCGACGGTGGCCACGCCCTGAACGGGATCGGCGAGCGCCCCCGTTGCCACAAAGAGCATAAGGTAAAGCGTGCTTTTCTCGCGCACGGCATTGCCGTCAAAGTTGTCGATGCGATTGAGGGCATTTGCATATAGGCGGCTGTCCAGCTTGTAGCTGGCGAGAGCCGACATCATTTCGTTGGCGGCCGGACCGCGATAGTGCTCGGCGATTGCCTGATAGGCGGACTCGCCGCCGCCGAGCTTGCTGCAGATTGCCGCGGAAAGGTTGAGCGTGGTGACGGTAAAGTCGCTGTAGATGGAGGGCGCGCACTGGTCAGGCTTGCGATGGACGATGTAACGGGTGAGATACGAGCGGTTGGAAGAGCATTTCTCGAGCAGGGTACTGCCGAGATAAGAGTTTCCATTGATGAGCATTCGGGCGATCTCGAGATGTTTAAGACCGCCGAACGAGCGAATATCGTTATAGAGGACCGAGCAAGGCGTCTCTGCTGCCACGGATACCTCCTTTGATTGCTTCCTAGCCAATATGGCGATAGGAATTAATGGCCCCCGGTGGGCGACGTATTAAATGGCTGCGCAATATATAGCGTAACCAAAGCAACATTATAGGCCACATGTTCGAAATTGCAGGAAGCCTGAGAGATTTGGTTTGGACTGGACGGAAATCCCCCTCTGTCTTGATCTATAACAATTAGGGCCGATTTTGCTCGGCAACTGTTACAGATTGAGACGTTTGTGAACCGTGTCGACCGTTTGTCTCGATCTGTAACACGTAGAGGAAGATTTGCCCTGTAGATGTTACAGATTGAGACAATCAGCCGGGCCCACCTCGTCCGCCTCGTCATCTGTGGTTTACGTGGGGGCATGCGAAGCACGGGTATACTAACCCGCGGCGAATCTGCTCCATCGCTTAGAGCTGCTGCGTCTGGACGGCGCGTGATAGGGCTGCCAAAGCGATCGCCAGCGTGCTGAGCAACGTCCTCTCTGTGCGCACCCGTTTTTGTATGTATTAGCGCACTACCAAGCACGCCCGCGCGGCCGCATGCCGCGCCCATGACGCGTGCAGATAAGGAACAACAACATATGCGTAATTCTGTATCCGACGTCACCGACGCCGAGATTCTGGACGAGGCCCGTGAGGCCATGACCCAGGCTGCCTTCGATGCCGCCGATGAGGCCAACGCCGCCCAGGCCGTCGAGTCCGCTACCCAGAGTCTGCCCGCCTTTGACGAGTTGGGCCTTTCCGACGAGATGCTTCGTGCTATCGAGAACCTGGGCTACACGGCGCCGACGCCCGTGCAGGCCGGCTCGATCCCCGTGGTGCTCGAGGGCCGCGACCTGCTTGCCGCCGCCCAGACCGGCACCGGCAAGACGGCCGCCTTTTTGCTGCCGACCATGAACAATCTGGAGCACATCGCTCCGCCCAAGCCCGTGCGTGAGCGCGGCGGCCGCAACCGTCGTCGCGGCGCCAAGAAGCCCGAGGGCAACGGCCGTGGCCCCGTGATGCTCGTCATCACCCCCACGCGCGAGCTCGCCCAGCAGATCGACGAGGTCGCGAGCAAGATCGCCGACGTCACCGGCCATGTCGCCGTGACCGTCGTGGGTGGCGTGAGCTACAAGCCGCAGACCGCGGCACTCAAGTACGGCTGCGATATCCTGGTCGCCACGCCGGGCCGTCTGGTCGACCTGATCGAGCAGGGCGCCTGCCACCTGAACGAGGTCAAGGTGCTGGTGCTCGACGAGGCCGATCGCATGCTCGACATGGGCTTTTTGCCCGCCGTCCGCCGTATTGTGCGCGAGACGCCGGCCGAGCGCCAGACGCTGCTGTTCTCGGCGACGCTCGACGAGGAGGCCGTGGGCGAGATCACCGACCTGGTGAGCGACCCGGCCCGCGTGGAGATCGCGCCCGCCACGTCGACCGCCGACACCGTCGACCAGTTTGTGTTCCCGGTGTCCATCGAGGCCAAGAATAACCTGTTGCCCGAGTTTCTCAAGAAGGAGGGCCCGGAGCGCACCATTGTCTTTATGCGCACCAAGCATCGCGCCGACAGCTGCTGCCGTCGTCTGGAGCGTAAGGGCATCAAGGCCGCCGCGATTCACGGCAACCGCAGCCAGGCCCAGCGCGAGCGTGCCCTTTCGGCCTTCCGCGACGGTACCGTCGACGTGTTGGTGGCAACCGACGTGCTCGCCCGCGGCATCGACATCAGCGACGTGCGTTACGTCGTGAACTTTGACGTGCCGGCCGAGCCGACCGACTATATCCACCGCATTGGCCGTACGGGCCGCGCCGGCGAGTTGGGCTGGGCCATCACGTTTGTGACCGAGCAGGATGTGGACGAGTTCTACGAGATCGAGAAGCTCATGGACAAGACCGCCGACATCTACGAGGCCGGCGACCTGCACGTGGGTCCCAACCCGCCTGCGGTTGATCCCGAGCGCGACCCTGCGGCCTTTAAGGTGAAGAAGAAGACTAAGCGCGGCAAGTCCAAGAGCAAGAAGAAGCTTGAGCAGGCGCGTCGCGACGGCAAGCGCAACGGCGACGATTACGGTGATGTGGCCGGTCGTTCCAA